>JAYUCA010000051.1:0-15734 GCA_043740535.1 Rhodospirillales bacterium
ACCTGGTGCTGGGGCGCCAGGGCCCGCTGGACAAGGAACTGGTGTCCCAATGGGTCGCGGCGGACGTGCTCGCGGCCTACCCCACCGAGGACGACGCGGCGACCCGCGATTCGCTGATGGGCCATGTCGAGGCCTTGCTGCAGCAGCCGCTGCAGGCCCTCCCGCTGGACAACGCGCTGGTCAAGCGCGCGCGCGACATCCTGACGAAGGAGCCCTTGGCCGAATACAGCTACAACCGGCTGTTGCGCAGCAAGCGCGTGCTGGCCGTCCCGGAATGGACGGTCGCCGAGGCCGGCGGCCCGACGGTCTCGCGCGCCTTCCAGCTGAAGTCGCGCAAGCCCATCACCTCGGGCCTCCCCGGCGTCTACACCTGGGCCGGCTACCACAACGTGTTCCTGCCGCTGCTGGCCAGCGTCACCCAGGACATCACCGAGGACGGCTGGGTGCTGGGCCGCGAGAAGCGGGACATGCAGGCCATCATCCGCGACACCGCCAAGCTGCGGCGCGAAGTCATGGGCCTGTATTTCGACGACTACGTGCGCCGCTGGGACGGGCTGCTGGCCGACATCCAGATCAAGCCCTTCAGCAACCTGCAGGATGGCCTCGCCCAGCTCAGCGTGCTGTCCGCGCCCAACTCCCCGCTGCGGGAGCTGCTGCTGAGCGTCGATCAGCAGACCCAGCTCAGCCGGGCGGCGGCGACCGACGCCGTGGCCGCCGCGGCCGAGGCGCGGGCCGCGCGCCTGGGCCAGCGCGCGGCGGGCTTCGCCGCGTTCGAGGCGCGCAGCGGCCTCGGCATCCGCCAGAACGAGGCCCTCAGCGTGCTGTCGGAGGCCTTCGGCACCGACACGCCGGGCGCCAAGGGGCAGGATCCGTCGCGCCGCGTGGACGACCACTTCAAGCCCTTGCACGACTTCGTCACCGGCGACACCAACAAGCAGTCGGGCCTCGAGACGGCGATCCAGCGCCTCGGCGTCTCCTACCAGGGCATGAACCAGGCCGCGAACTCCTCCAACCCCGACCAGACCCTGCTGACGTCGCTGGCCGGCGGCGGCGGCGGGCCGGCCGGCGCTGCCGGGGGCGGCAGTGCGGCGGCGCAGTTGCTGGAAAGCACGCGCTCGATGCCGCCCGAGGTCGCGGCCATGCTGCGCCCGGTCGCCGCCAACACGACCCAGGTGGCCGCCGCCGGCGCCACGACCAAGATGTCCGACGCCTGGAAGGCCGACGTGCTGCCGCTGTGCGATGCCGCGTTCAACCGCTACCCGTTCCTGGCCGGCAGCAAGGACGACGTGCCCATCGACGACTTCACCCAGTTGCTGGGCCCGGGCGGCAAGATGGACAGCTTCTTCAACACCTATTTGAAGCCCTTCGTCGACACCACCCAGAAACCCTGGAAATGGCAGGCGGCCGACCGGGCGCCTCTCGGGTTTTCACCGGCGTCGCTGGCCGAGTTCGAGAAGGCGGCGCAAATCCGCGAAGGCTTGTTCGCCAACGGCACGGCGATCCAGGTGCGCTTCCAGCTCACGCCCGTCAGCCTCGATGCCTCGGTGGGGCAGATCAGCGTCGACATCGGCGGCCAGACGCTGGTCTACGCGCACGGCCCCACCGAAAGCCAGGCCTTCACCTGGCCGGGCCAGGGCGGCAAGACGTCAAGCCGGGTCACGATGACGCCCACGGTCGGCGGCCAGGCGACGATCAACGACCGCGACGGACCCTGGGCGCTGTTGCGGCTGCTGGACGGGCGCATCGCCGGCAGCGGGCAGCCGGACAAGTTCAAGGTGACGTTCACCGGCGGCGGCGGCAGCGCCGTGTTCGACCTGGCTGCCACATCGGTCCGCAATCCGTTCACGCTGGCCGCGCTGCGCAGCTTCCGCTGCCCGCCGAAACTGTAAGGAGGCGACCATGTCAGGTGGGTCCAGCCGCGCCGCCGACTACGCGCCAGTCGAGGTGGACTTCACCCCGGACCCGGGGTTCCAGCTGCTGTTCGACGGGATGCACGCCGAGATCGAGATGGGGCGCCCCTACGTGTTCCACCTGGAGCTGTCGAGCGGCAAGCTGCAATCCGAAGTCTGGAAGCTCGTCGGCAGCTCCTGCAGCACCTGGCTGTACCTGAAGGAGGACGAGGAGAACCCAAACCACTACTTCCACGGGATCGTCACCCGCGTGCTGTCGGCCGGTCTGTCTGGCGGCGCCTACCGCTACAAGGTGGAGGTCCGGCCCTGGATCTGGCTGCTGTCGCAAGTGACCGACTGCAAGATTTTCCAGAACCAGTCCGCATTCCAGATCGTCACCAAGATCTTCCGCGACGCCGGATTCTCCGATTTCCAGGACAAGCGGCAGAGCGGCGCCGGCGACATCCAGCTCGACTACTGCGTCCAATACCGGGAAACGACGCTCGACTTCGTGACGCGGCTGATGGAGCAGTTCGGCTTCTACTATTACTTCACCTTCACCAAGACCGCGCACACGCTGGTCATCGTCGATGACCCCAACGCCCACACCCTGCTCGACCCGGCCATCTCCTACAAGTTCGACCAGACCGAGCACCGCACCGTCGACGAGCACATCTGGCAATGGTCCACCGACCTCGGCCTCGTGTCCGGCAAATGGACCTTCCAGGACTACAACTTCACCACCCCGGCGGCCGACCTCACCTCGAAATCCAACAAGCAGGGCGAACACGCGCTGTACAACGAGTTCGAGGTCTACGAGTATCCAGGCCCCTACGAAACGGCATCCGACGGCCATCGCCTGTCCGACGTGCGGATGCAGGCGGTCGCCGCCAAGCGCCGCGTGTTCAACGGCCAGAGCAACTCCCGCAAGCTGCTGGCCGGTTGGCGCTTCAAGCTGAAGGACTACACCGACAAGGCGGTCAACCGCGACTACCTGATCTTCCACTCGATGACCACGCTGACCGCCGCCGAGGGAACGCCCACGCCGGACGCGGAAAGCGTGGATACCTACCGCGTCCAGGTCAAATGCATCGCCGGCGACGTGCCGTTCCGGCTGGAGCGGCGCACGCCGCGGCCGATGATCCGCGGTCCGCAGACCGCCAAGGTGGTCGGCAAGCCCGGCGACGAGGTGCTGGTCGACAAATACGGACGCATCAAGGTCAAGTTCCACTGGGACCGCAGCGACACCAAGGACGACGAGCGCACCTGCTGGATCAGGGTGGCCCAAAGCTGGGCCGGCAGCTCATGGGGATCGATGACCATCCCGCGCGTCGGCATGGAGGTCGTGGTCGAGTTCCTGGAGGGCAATCCGGACCGGCCCCTGATCACCGGCGTCGTCTACAACGCGAACAACATGGCCCCCTACGCGCTGCCGGACAATATGACCCGCACGGTGTTCAAAAGCAACTCGAGCAAGGGCGGCAACGGATCCAACGAGCTGTACTTCGAGGACAAGGCCGGCGAAGAGAAGATCTACATGCACGCGCAGTTCGACCACGAATACAAGATCCTGCACAACCAGGACGGCAAGGTGAAGAACGACCGCACCATCGAGGTCACCGAAGGCAACGACAAACTGACGGTCGGCCAGGGCAACCACGACATGACGGTGTCGACCGGCAACCACAAGACGACGGTTTCGGCCGGCAACCACTCGTTGAGCGTGTCGGCCGGCAAAAGCGAGATCACCGCGGCGCAGTCGATCACGCTGACGGTCGCCGGCAACTCGATCAAGATCGATACCACCGGGGTCACGATCAACGGCATCAAGATCGGCGTCACGGCCAACGCCACGATGTCGCTGTCCGCCAGCGCGTCCATGACCATCGATGGCGGCGGCATGCTGTCGGCGTCCGCCGGCATGGTCAAGATCAACTAGGCCGATGGACTGGCCCGCCCTCGACCCGGACTTCGCGTCCCTGCTCGGCCAGGCGGTCTCGTCGGCCGACCTGCCCGAAGCCGTGCCCGAAACGCTGCCCGCCACCGCGGTCGAAACCCTCGCAGCCCACCTGCTGCGAGAGCCCGCGCTGCTGGACGCCGGGGTCCGCCGCGCGGTCGAGGCGGTGATCGCCGGCATCGACCTGATGCTCGGCGACCAGCTGAACGCGATCCTGCACGCGCCGGACTATCAACGGCTGGAGGCGTCGTGGCGCGGCCTGCACATGCTGCTGCGCCAGACGGACAAGGATGCCGGCGTCAAGGTCAAGGTGCTGAGCATCGGCAAGCGCGAGCTGACCCGCTCGATGCGGAAGTTCCGCGGCGGCATGTGGGACCAGAGCCCGGTCTTCACGAAGGTCTACGAGGAAGAGTTCGGACAGCTGGGCGGCGAGCCCTTCGGCGTGCTGATCGGCGACTACGAGTTCGACCAGCGGCCGGACGACGTGGCGCTGCTGTCGGACATGGCCATGATCGCGGCGGCCGCCCACGCGCCGTTCATCTCGTCGGCCGCGCCCTCGCTGCTGCAGATGGACAGCTGGGCCGAGGTGGCGAACCCCCGCGACCTCGTGCGCATCTTCAGCACGCCGGAATACGTGCCATGGCGGGCGCTGCGCGACCAGCAGGACGCCCGCTATGTCGCCTTGTGCATGCCGCGCTTCCTCGCCCGCCTGCCCTACGGCTCCAGGACGGACCCGCTGGACGCCTTCGCGTTCGAGGAGGAGACCGACGGCCCCGACACGTCGCGCCTGCTGTGGGCCAACCCGGCCTGGGCCTTCGCCGCCAACGTCGCCCGCTCGTTCGCGCAGTACGGCTGGTGCGCCCGCATCCGCGGCATCGACCGCGGCGGCGTGGTGGAGGGTCTGCCGGTGCTGCACCACCCCACCGCGGACGGCAACATGGACCGCCGCACCGTGACCGAGATCTGCATCAGCGAACGCCGCGAGGCCGAGCTGGCGTCCTGCGGGCTGATGCCCCTGGTGCACCGCAAGAACTCCGACGTCGCCGCCTTCATCAGCGCGCAGTCGATGCAGAAGCCGCAGGTCTTCGACGACCCCGACGCGACCGTCAACGCCAGCCTGTCGTCCCGCCTGCCATACCTGTTCGCCAGCTGCCGCTTCGCCCACTACTTGAAGTGCATGGTGCGCGACAAGGTGGGCACCTCCATGTCCCGTTCGCAGCTGCAGTCGTGGCTGTCCGACTGGCTGATCGGCTACGTCGACGGCTCCCCAGGGACCTCCAGCGAGGAGTTCAAGGCCTCCCACCCGCTATCGGCCGGCCGGGTCAACCTCGAGGACGTGCCGGACCGCCCCGGGCAGTTCGAGGCCAAGGTCTTCCTCACCCCGCACTATCAGCTCGAGGGCCTCAGCGTGGCGCTGCGGCTCGTGTCGCGTGTGGCCCAGCAATGACGGAGCCGTAGATGTCCGACGCACCCAAATACGACCTGATCATGAAATTCGTGCTGAAGGTGCCGGGGTCCGGCAGCCCGGGCCAGGCGGGCCGCGCCGTCTACGCCGAATCGGCGCTGGACGTCACCAAGGGCGATAAGCTCATGGATGGCTTCGATGCCGCCAGCTACGATTTCTACAGCAACTTCTTCGAGGTCACGAACTTCGACTTCAGCGTGGCCGTGAAGCCCCAGGATGACAGCGTCGGCGCAATGAGCCAGGCGGGGCCCGTCACGGCCGGCCCGGCGCCCGCCGCCAAGGACCAGTTCTCCCGTTGGCGCAGCGCCAAGGAAGACGAATACATGAACATCAAGAAGTATCCGATCGACTTCGACACCTTCAGCTTCAGCCGCACCATCGACAGCGCCTCGCCCATCTTCTTCCAGAACTGCTGCAACCAGGAAAGCTTCTTCAGCGCATCGCTGGTCAAGCGGGTGGCCGCAACCGACTCCGTCAAGAACATGAGCGCGCCCCGGGCCTACCTGCGGTTCGACTTCGCCGACGTGCTGCTGACGAGCTTCTCCTGGAGCGACGGCGACCTGGTGACCGAAAGCTGCACCTTCATCTGCAAGAAACTGACCATCCGCTACGCCCGCCAGAAGCAGGACAACACGCTGCTGGAACCGATGCAGGTGGAATGGGACCAGAAGAAGAACGGCGAGGCCAGCTGACAATGGCGACGGACCCGAGCATGACCCGAGGAGGACCCAATGGCAGGTGACGGCGGCAACATCCTGATGAAGATCGTCGCGCAGAACAACCACGGGGTGGCGGGGGAAACCAGCACCCTGCTGCCGACCGGACGGGAACGGGCGACGATGATGCACGATTTCAAGCAGACCGAGATGTTCGAGATCGACAGCTTCAACTTCTCGGTCAACGTCAACGACGACGGCAACGCCCCGAAGCCCGGCGCCAAGCCCGCAGCCGCGCTGCCCAAGGGCCACCCGAAGCCGCCGGAACCCTCGTCCTATGCGGCGTTCCGGTCCAACAAGGCGCATAAATACCCGGTGGCGGTCCAGCCCATCACGTTCAAGCGGCTGGTCGATACGACGTCCGCGCTGCTGTTCCAGCACTGCGTCAACTGCACCAGCTTCAAAAGCGCCACGTTGGTCAAACTGAAGCCGGCGGGCAACAAGGCGGCCGGCGCGCCGTACCTGCGCATCGATTTCCACGGCGTGCTGCTGACCAAGGTGTCATGGAGCAACGACGAACCGGTGTCCGCCAGCCACGAGTTCATCTCCCGCAAGGTCAGGATCCGATACCGCCCGCAATTGCCCGACGGGACGCTCGGCGCGGTCATCGAAGGATTCTGGAACTCCAACCCGGGCGAAGCGAGAATCACGTGAGCCTGTCCTGGGCCTCGTGGGCCACGACCGACCCCGGCACGGTGCGCACGAACAACGAGGACACCTTCGTCGATCAGCCGGCGCTGCGCCTGTGGGCGGTCGCCGACGGCGCCGGCGGGCATGAGCACGGCGAGGTCGCGGCCGCCGCCCTGAAGGCAGCGCTCGAAACGCCGCTCGGCGGCTCCGGCGCCGATCTGGTGGCAGAGGTGCGCGCCCGCGTCGCCGTGGTCCACACCGAGATGCGCCGCCGCGCCGACGAGGAAGCCGCCGAGATCGGCAAGCCCGTGACGATCGCCTCCACGCTGGTGGTCTTCCTGGCCGACGGACCGTTCTTCGCCTGCCTGTGGTGCGGCGACAGCCGCGCCTACCTGCTGCGCGGAAACGCCCTCACCCAGGTCAGCCGCGACCACAGCCTGGTCCAGGAACTGGTGGACGCCGGCATGCTCGCCGCCGAGGACGCGGAGAAGCATCCGCACGCCAACGTGCTGACCCGGGCCATCGGGGCGGAAGGCGCCTCCGCCGAGCTGGACAAGGTCTCAGGCCGCGCCGAACCCGGCGACCGCTTCCTGCTGTGCAGCGACGGCCTGTTCAAGGCGCTGGACCCCGCCGCCATCCTGCCCCTGCTCCAGGGCGCCGACCCCGCCCGCGACCTCATCGCAGCCGCCCTGGCCGCAGCGGCGCGCGACAACGTGACCGCCGTGGTGATCGAGGCGCAGGACGCCGAAACCCAGCCCGCCCCCACGCCTCACGCCCCACCCACGCCGCACGACGCCACGTCGCCCGATACGGACGAGGACGGCACGCTGATGTTCCGTCCCGCCTAGAGCGGTATCGTTTGCTTGGACCTGAAACGAGGTTCCGCGTTCTTAATCAACAAACTAGAGCATGATCGCTTCATCTACCTGAAGCGATGCCGCACTAGGCCGCCAAGCGTCTCACCTGTGCGTCGGCGCCGACATCCCGCGCATCAAGGCCTCATGCAAACGTCACCCGCCGGTTCTCCCCGGGGTGCGGCGGCTCCCCGGTCAACAGCGCCTTCACATACCCATACGCCATCACCATGCTGCTGGTCGGCGCGTCCCAGTACTCCGCGCTGTCGATGGTCACCTTCAGCAGGCCGATATCCGGATCGTCCATGCCCTGCGGGAACCAGATGCGGACCGGCTCCGACCAATGCGCCGCGATGCTCGCCTTGTCCGTCACCAGCGCAGCCACGCCGGACAGGCTGACGTAGTTCTGCTGGCCCGGGTCGGCATAGGTGACGCCCACCTGGCTGTCGGCGCTGACCTCCTGCACCTTGTGGCTGCTGATCCGCGTGAAGAACCACAGCGTGCCGTCGAAGCCGCGCTGGCTCGCGGCCATCGGGCGCGCGCGCAGGCGGCCGCCCTCGTCGGTGGTCAGCATGGCGATGCGCGTGTCCTTCATCATGGACCAAAGCTTCTCCCGGATTTCGGGCGTGTCGGCGCTGGTGCTCATGGCGTTCTCCATCACGTTGCGTGCCAACTCAAACCCGCAGCACGGGCCCGGGTTGCATCGGCCGCTGCGTCAGGGCGCCGGCGTCAACAGCAGCAGCGTGGGCTCGATGCCGTCCAGCACGAGTTCGATCCGGTCCGACACGACCGGCGGGCCGCCCTGCCGCAGGTCGGTCGCCGCCATCCGCGACGGCAGCCGCAGCATGACGCCAGGCGCCGCCCCCCAGGGCCGCCCGGCCTGCAGCGCCAGGATCAACCCGCGCGGATGACGGAACCACCGCGCCTCGATGCCCGTCGCCGGCAACCGGTCCGGACCCAGCAGCCGCACCCGCGGCGCCGCGCCACCCTCGCGCAACAGGCCCGCCAACGCCGCGAGCATCGCCGGGCTGCTGTCGTCGCCGTCCGGGCGCACCGCCTGCGGCAGCGTCAAACCCGCCAGCGGCAACGCCTCGCGACGGCGCCCATGACCGTCGAACGCCCCAGGCTCGGTATCCGCCAGCACCGTCCCGCCGGCCGCACGGAACGCGGCGATCGCGGCCACGTCCGCATCCGACAGCGCGATCGCACGCGGCAGCATCAGCACCCGCACCGAGCCGTCCCGCAGCGCCCCCCCCGCCGACGCCCCCCCCGCCAACGCTCCCGCCGCCAACGCTCCTGCCGCCAGTGACGCAGACGACACGATGCGCGGCTGTACCCCGATCTCGGCCAACCGCTGCAGCATGACCCGGCGGCTGGCCCGCCACGCATTGTCGTCATACTCGCGCTCGGCGTCCCGCGCCGCCCAGTCCCGGTCGCCCGCCTGCCGATCCAGCAACCACCCGAGCCGGAAGCTCTCCTGGTTGTAGAACACCGCGACCGGATCAGGGTCCGGCTGCGACTGCCGCAGCAGCGCCGCCACCGGGGTCACCGCCCGGGCCATCGCCGCAATCTCCAGCCCCCGCGGCCCGGCCTGGCCGTCCGGTCCCACCACGTCGTTGGCCTCGTCCCACACCACCACCCCCCGCCCGCCGTGCAGCACATGCCGCCACGCCGCGTGCATCTCGCGGGGGCCGCTGCCGAAGCTGGTGCGGACCGGCAACAGCGCCGGGTTGAACGCCGTCGCCAGGTCCAGCGCGTTGCCCACGTCGTAGATTTCCAGCAGATCGACCGCCGGCGCCAGCAGGCTGTAGTCGTAGCCGCCCCAGCCCGGCGCCTGCGCGCCTTCCAGCGCCGCCAGCGCCGCCGGATCGGCCGCGTGCACGGCGTCGGCGCCGGACTGCACGGCGCGGCTGAAGGCGACGTCCATCCAGGCCTTGAAGTCGGACCAGGCCGAGAAATTGCCGTCGGTCCGGCGCAGCGCCGCGTCCGTCAGCTCCGGCAGGACGTCGCCCCACGCGGCGTAGCCGGCGCCCCACTGGCGGTTCAACGCCCCCAGGTCGGCGTACTGCGTCCGCAACCACGTCCGGAACCCGTCGATCGAGGCAGGCGACTGGTCGAAATCCCATGCCGCAGCCAGGTCGGCGATGCCGGTCTCGTCGCCCAGGTTGTAGAACAGCGGACGATGCGGGGCCTCGTCGCGGACCACCTGGCTCAGCCGGACCCGGATCCGCTCCAGCCAGGCGGGGTCGCTCAGCCCCGGTTGGCGCACGAACACGGACGGATCGCCGGGGTCCGCGCGCCGCCGCTCGCGCGCGTCCACGAACAGCCGGTTGATCGCCTTGCCAGGGACAAAGCGGTGATACGGCGCATAGAAGTCGGTGGCGACGTTCTCCAGGTAGTACGGCAGCCCCACCTTCAAACGGACGGTCCGGCCTTCGGCATCGACCACGCCGCCCGTGGCGCCCAGCCGGACGCCGGTGAACCCCAGCGCCGCCAGCCCCTGCAGCTGCGCCGGGCTGCGGTCATGCCACATCAGCACCTGGAAGCGGTCCCAGCTTGCCTCCGCCCGGGCAGCGGCGGGAAGCAGCAGCGCAAGCATCAGCAGCCGGATCATCGGCCAAGCAACCCTTTCGCGGCGCGCTTCGCCGCCGACGCCGCGGCACGGGCCTCGCCCAGCACGTCGCGGGCCAGGCCGCCGGCGCGGTGGCGCCAGGCCCCGCTGCTGCTGACCAGCGTGTCGCCGGGCGGCACGATGTTGCCGTCCAGCACGGGGCTGGCGCCCATCCAGTCCAGCAGCAGGCGCTGCGCTGCGCCGGTGGTGTTCTCCAGCCGGTTCCCACGCAGCTCTGCGCCGGCGCCGTCGGCCAGCACCGCGGCATTCCGGCTGGGCGGGTTGGGGCCGAGCGCCACGGTGTTGTCCCGCATGACCAGCGTGCCGGCCACCGCCAGCACGGCCGGCCCGGCCCCGGGTTCTACGCCGGTTTCGATGCGGTTTCCCGTCAGCTCCGTCCGCGCGGCGGCGGTGCTGATCTGACCGCCCTTCACCTGGGTAAACGTCGATCGCTCGATCTGCAGCAGGTCCACGGCCCCGGCCATCACCGCCGCGGTGGGCCGGTCGCCGGCAACGCCGCCGCCTTCGAACCAGCATTCGGTGATGCGGATCCGGCCCGGCCCCGCCATGGCCGCCAGCAGCCCCACCTGGTTGTTCTCGAACCGCACGCGCTCCAGCGTCAGGCCCGGCGCCTCCAGCCGCATGCCGGCGCCGTTCATGTCCGGCACCCGGGCGCGGGCCAGGGTCAGGTTCCGCACCGTGAGGTTCGCGCCGCGCACGACCAGCACGGCCTTGGCCTCGCAGGTCTTGTCGGACAGCACCGTCAGCGGGCCCGCGCCTTCCAGCACAAGGTCCTGCTGCGTCAGGCTCGCGCATTCGAAATAGGTGCCAGGGCCGATGCGGATGGTGTCGCCGTCATGGGCGGCCCGAACGGCGTCCGTCAGCGTCGCGCCGCCGTCGCCCACCACCAGGGTGCGGGCGGCAACCGGCGCCGCGTGCAGCAGCGCGGCCAGGACCACCGCAAGCGCCCGGTGCGGCACGGGGCGTCAGCGGGCCACCTTGCCGTCGCCGCGCAGCGGGGTGACGCTGCCGGTGATGGTGTTGCCCTTCAGCATGGCGTCGGTCGCGGTCAGGTTGTTGACGAAGGTGGTCGTCCAGCCGCCGTCGTTGCGGAAGCTGTTGTTCTCGATCGTGATCTCCCGCGTCGGCTGGGACACGCCCTCCGCGCCGATCACGATCGCGGCGCTGTGGTTCTCGGCCTCCGGGCCCTTCTCCAGCTTGCTGCCGCGCACCACCAGGCTGCCGCCGGCCGGCACCTCGATCAGATAGCTGGCGGTACCCTCCTCGCCGTCGGCGATGGTGCACCCGATCACCTCGGTGCGCAGCGCGCGGGACTTGATGTGATGACCCTGCTTGGTGCCGGTGAAGGTGCTGTTCTCGACATGCAGCACGGTGGCGTTGCCGATGTAGATGCCGTGCGCGCAGCCCCCGGCGTTGACGCATCCGCCGTTGCGGTCGATCAGGCTGTCCTTGATGGTGATGGCGCCCGGGCTGGCCGGCGTGGACAGGATGGCGTTCTGGTTGTTGATGAACCGCACGCCCTCCACCGTCAGGTCCGGCGCCTCGTTGCGGATGCCGGCGCCGTTGCCGTCCGGCACGCGGGCGCGGGTCAGCGTCAGGTTGCGGACGGTGACGCCGTTGCCCGTGATCACCAGCAACCCCTTGCCGCCGCAGGTCTTGTCGGTGATCAGCACCCGCGCGGCATCGCCCACGCCCTGTATGACCACGCCGTCGGCGCGCACGGTGGCGCAGTCGAAATACTCGCCAGGCTGGATGCTGACGACGTCGCCCTTCTTCGCCGCGGCAATGGCGGCCGACGGCTCCTTGAACTCCTTGTCCGCGCCGACGTCGAGGGTGCGGGCCTGGGCTGTCGCGATGACGCCGAGGCCGATGGCGATCATGCCGAGGATGCGGAAAGCGGCCATGCGCGGGCTCCTTGAAAGCGATCATGCTCTAGCCCACGGCGCAGGAGGCCACAACGCGGGGGCGGGCGGCGGCGGTATCCGGTCACGCCAGAGCAATCGCATAGGGCAAGCCCGTTCCGACTTCGTCATCCCCCGGGCATGACGCACGGCTGTCCGGTTCCCGCTGTTGAGGTGTCCAGGTCATCGTCCGCGTCAGGCCCCAACGCGGGCGCTGGCGATCAGCGCGCACCCCGCGATCACCCATGCCCCATCCGCCCCACGCACCATCGTGTACAGCGCGAGCACGGGACGGCCATCGGGACCCACCAGTTCAACCTCCTGCACCACATCCCCATCCCGCACCGACAGCTCGCTGAACTCGGAGTTCTGCGGCCGATACACCGGCGGATAGCCGCGGCGCACCATCTCCATGAACAGGTCCGGGCTATGGAACATCGTCTGGATGTTGGGCGCAGCGTAACCATAGGCGGCCGGCGCATCGTCGCGCCGGAAGGCATCGAGCTGCCGGCGGATCACGTCCTGGATGGACGTCCGGTCCAGGGGCGACACGCCGGGCGGCAGGCCCTGCGCCATGGCAAAGCCGCCGAACAGCAGCCACGCCACCAGGGCGGCGGCGCGGATCAATCGCCGTCGCCGATCTGCGGCAGCAGCTCCAGCCGGCCGATGCCGGGCGCCAGCTGGGCCGGGGCCTTCTGCATCAGCATGGCGCGCTGGTAGGCGCGCACGATCGGCGGCGGAGACGCTTCCTCGGGCGTCACCAGCAGCTTCAGGCGGCGGGCGAACGCCCCGATCGTCGTGCGGCTGGACAGGATCGTCATCGGATACGCCGCCAGCAGGCCCATCAGCAGCGGCAGCGTCCAGAACCGGATGCCGTGCGGCAGAAACGGCAACGCCGCCAGCCACGCCACGCCGACGAGCGTCGGCAGGCGCATGCGCACCCAGGCCTCGGCCGCGCCCACGCCCCGGTCGTCGCGCGGCTGCGACTCCCAACGCACGGCCCGCCCCAGCAGAAGGTCGAACATATACCGGGTGTAAGCAACGATCAGCAGCGCCGAGACGACGCAGGCGGCCGCCTGTTCCAGCACGGCGCTGCCCAGCAAAGCGAGCCGCCCGCCGTATTTCTGCGCTTCCGCCCGGTCGGCCAGCGCCGCCACCAGGCTGGTCGCCTTGCCGGCATACAGCAGCACCGCCCCCAGCGTTACCAGCCCCGCGGCGGCCGGCCCGCCGGTCAGCAGCGCCGGCGCCACCCCGCCGCCCAGCACCGCATCGACGGTCCCCAGCAGCAGGAACAGCAGGACTAAGGGTGCGGCCACGTAATGCGCGATGCCATAGGCCAGGTGGAAACGCCCCACGGGGCGGAAGCCCGGCAGCGTCAGCACGCCGCTGTGCTGCAGGTTCCCCTGGCACCACCGCCGTTCGCGCGCCGAGAAGTCCACAAGGTTCGCCGGCACCGCCTCATAGCTTTCCAGCACCTCCGGCAACACCCACACGTCCCAGCCGGCCCCGCGCATCAGCCCGGCCTCGACCACGTCATGGCACAGGATCTCGCCACCCCAGGGCTCCCGCCCCGGAAGCACCGGCAGCGTGCAATGCGCACGGAACGGCGCAATGCGGATGATGGCGTTGTGCCCCCAGTAGTTGCCGTCGCCCTGCTGCCAGAACGTCAGGCCTTCGACCAGCAGCGGCGTATACAGCCGCGCAGAGAACTGCTGCAGCCGGGCGAACAGCGTCTCCCTCGCCACCGGATAGGGCACGGTCTGGATGATGCCGGTCCGCGAATTGGCATCCATCAGCCCGATCAGCGTGCCGATCGCCGATGCGCCCATCAGGCTGTCGGCGTCCAGCACCAG
Organism: Rhodospirillales bacterium; assembly: GCA_043740535.1. Classification (GTDB taxonomy): domain Bacteria; phylum Pseudomonadota; class Alphaproteobacteria; order Acetobacterales; family Acetobacteraceae; genus JBBROS01. Next base: position 13,898 of record JAYUCA010000051.1, read on the forward strand.
CATGTAGTCATAGGCGTCGCCCCAGCGGTCGCAGAACTCGGCCAGGTTGCCGGCCTTGCGGCCCGCATTGCTGGGGCGGCGGCGATAATGCAGCCGCGGGCCGCTATGGGCGCGGGCCCGGATGGCGTCGAAGGCCGCCTGCTCCTCCGCAGCGATGGCCGGGTCCTGCGTGTCGGACAGGACGAACAGGTCGATATGACGCAAATCGGCATCGTGGATCGCGCGGGCCATGACCTCGATGGCGGCGAACACGGATTGCGGGTCCTCCCGGTGCACCGGCATCAGCACCGCGGTGCGCGACAGCCCCGTCGGCTGGGCCGACGCGCGCAGCTTCCGCCCGGTCAGATGCAGCAGGAAGCCGATGACCCCCGGTATGCCGGTCAGCGCCAGATAGACCAGGTTCAACGACAGCAGCGCCAGCAGCGGCCACCGCAGCGGGCTGTGCACGGCAGACGTCGCCGTCACGCCCAACCAGGTTCCAAGCCCGCTCGCCAAAGCGATCGGCCCCCAGAACGCAAGCCTCCGCGGCCAGACCGGCCTCGATGCGCTCAGCGGGGTCGTGTCGGACGAAAGCTGCGCCGGGGTGAGGCGGACGGAGCCAAGCGCGTTTTCGATCTTCATTGCCGGACGGGCCAATTCCCAGGAAAGGTGTGCGGCAATGAGATAAGCCTCCAAATATGGCTGCCTGATGGCCCGCCGGCGTCAGTCTTGCAGCAGAAGGCTCGCCGGCAGCGGAACCAGCCCCAGAAAACGCTCCGCGGGACGGCCCTCGCCTTCCCGCCGGGCAAACTCCCGCAACGCACGTCCGGTCGCCTCGGCCCCGCCGAACTGGAAACCGATCTGGCTGGTGTACGCGCACGACGCCGACACCTTGCGGTCCAATCCGGCAGCGATGCCGGCCACGGACTGCACCAGCCCACGCACAGCTACGTGCGGAACCCCCAAAAGGTTGCGGATCGCGTAAGGCGTGTCGCGATAGAACGCAAGGGGCCCGCCCGGTGCGGCATGGTTGACCGCCCGTATCGTCTGGCGGTGATCGACATGGTCGCCGAGCCCCTGCGGCGCCAGCACCAGCGATGGTTGCAACTCGTTCACAAGGCTTGAAATCATGGCCGCGAGCTCACGCCAGATGTCGTCCCCGTCATGCACCGGGCCGAACAGCGCGGCCGCCGAGCCATAGCCCCGATGCGGCGCCTCCGGCAGGTCGAGCCACCGCAGGTCGCTGACGCCGAGGTGATCGGCCGCCACCCGGTCCTCCTCGCGCCGCAGCGCCATGTAATCGATATCGGGGGCCAGCCCCTTGTCCAGCTGGCAGGCCAGCGCGAAGCCGCTGGCCGGATGGACGGACCGGGTGAACGCCGTCGCCATGCAGACGCGCCAGCCGGCGTCCGCCAGGCACGCCATCAGCCCGCCGCACGAGAACGCGGCATCGTCCAGATGCGGGGACAGGACCAGTGCCGTCGGCATCACAGCAGATGCGGTTCGGCCCGGAACCGGCAGGGCGTGATCGGCAGCGCCGAGTCGAACGGCTGCGGCGCCCGCCCGGCAACCGCGGCGTAGACGTCCATGATCTGGCGCCCGACCTTGGTCCAGGAATACACCGCCCGGCATTCCTCCAGCGCCGCATCGGCCAGCCGCCGGCGCAGCCCGGCGTCGCGCAGCACCCGGCGCAGCGCGTCGGCGAGCCCGGCGCGGTCGCCCGGCTCGGTCAGCAGCCCGTTCTCCCCGTCGCGGATGCAGTCGACGACGCCGACGGACCGGCACGACACGACGGCCAGGCGCGCCGCCATCGCCTCCAGGATCGTGTTGCTGAAGCCCTCGGCATAGGTGGGCGAGG
>JAYUCA010000052.1:0-10586 GCA_043740535.1 Rhodospirillales bacterium
GGCGAGAAATCGATTATCTCCGATGACGTCGCTCGGTCGATGGTTGTGCTCTACGTCTATGCTGATGAAGCGTTCAGGGACTGGTTAGAGCGCCGAGACGGCGCACGTTAATTCCATCGCACGATAAATTTCATTCCAGTTCTGGCGGTCACCACCGCGTCGGGATGTCCGTCGCTTAGCAAGAATACCATTCCATACGGGCAAATCACTCCCCGCGCCTTACAGAGATCCCAACCGTTTGCCGGACGGCTTGAAACGAACTGAATTACGAGGTATAATCTTCCACTCATATGGAAGTTATTATCAGGAGGGCAGCCTAATGACTGTGCCAACCGCTATGGCTTTTAAGCGTGGTTTCTACACGGTTCCTGAAGTGGCGTACACCGCCGACGTCCAGGACAAAGCGGTCAACCGGGAAATCGACGCGAAGATCGTACGCGCAGCAGGTCAGTCACCATCCGGCGAGAGACTGCTCGATCGTTCCGGGATTCTATATATGGCGGCAATCCGGGAGCTGCGGACTGAGCTTAGCAAGGAGGCGCGTTTGCGGATTGCGGAACGGCTTCGGGCGGGCAAGCGGACGCTGGTGCTCGGGCCCTTCGAGGTGCAGGTTGCGCGTTTGATCGACCTTGTGGGCGAACGGCTGTCCGCGGTGGACGCTCTGAGGGGAGCCGTTACTTTCGATCCGGCGGTTTGCAGCGGCGATCCGGTCCTTCGCGGTACCCGGATGCGAATTCACAAGGTCGCCGACCTCGTCGCGCAGGGCACCACGATGGCGGAGTTCGAGGAAGAGTTCGATCTCGGTCCGGAAAAGGTCGCTTTGGCGGTCCTTTTCTCGCGGCTGCATCCAAGGCGCGGTCGACGCGCGCTCATCCGCAAGGACCTTGTTGATCATGTTCCTGCTCGTCGATGAATGCTGCGCGAAATGCCTGGTTCGTTCCTGCATCACTCTCGGCCACACCGCACAACGGACCGTTCATGTCCGGGGGCTTGGTACAGGAGCCCCAGACCACGCGATCTACACCTTCGCCGCAACAGGCTCGGCAGTCATCGTGACCGAGAACATCCGGGACTTCGTCGCTCTCGGCCGCAAAAATGGACATCCGGGCATGATCTTCCTTCCATCTGTGCGTCCCCGCGTTCAGGCGCGCATTCTGCGCGACGTCATCCGGTTGGTGGCGATGCCAGTCTTCAAAGGCACGTTTCCCGGGCGCTTCATCGAAGCGGCGTCTGACGGAAGGATAGTCAGCTTCATCTGAATAGGGAGGCGTTTCAGTCAGAGTGGATTGTTGGTCGTCGCCGCGACCGACGCGATCTTCTCCCCCAGCCCCTCGACCGTGAACGGCTTGCGCAGCAGCACCGCGCCGGGCGGCAGCGGGCTTTTCTCCCCAGGCTCGTCGCCGGCGAAACCGCTGGTGAACAGCACCGGCAGGCCGGGCCGGCGGCGCAGCGCCTCTTCGGCCAGGCGAACGCCGTTCATCTGCGGCAGCATCACGTCGGTGAAAAGCAGGCCGATCTCCGGATGCGCGTCCAGCAGGCGCAACGCGGATGCGGCCTGATCGGCCTCCAGCACCACATGGCCCAGTTCCTTCAAGGCGGACACGGTGAAGCGGCGCACCGCCTCCTCGTCCTCCACGGCCAGGATGGTCAGGGTGGCGACGGGTCGCGGCGCCATCCCGGGAGGGGTTTGGGGCGCGGCCGGCGAGTCCTCCGCGGCGTGGAAGCGGGGCAGGTGGATCGTGACCGTCGTGCCCTGGTGCGGGCTGGTGCGGATGGAGACATGGCCGCCGCTCTGTTTGACGAAGCCGTGCACCTGCGACAGCCCGAGGCCGGTGCCCTGGCCTTGCGGCTTCGTGGTGTAGAACGGCTCGAACACCCGGGCCAGCACGTCGGCCGGCATGCCGGCGCCGGTGTCGGTGACGTCGATGCTGACATACTCGCCAGGCTGGACATCGATGTTCTGGGCGGCGAAGGCGTCGTCGAGCACGGTGTTGCCGGTTTCGATCGTCAGCAGACGGCTCGACGTGCCGCCCGACGCCAGGTCCAGCATGGCGTCGCGGGCGTTGACGGCCAGGTTCAGCAGCGCGTTCTCCAGCTGGTTGGGGTCCGCATGCGTCTGCCACAACCCGCCCGCCAGCACGGTCTCCACGCGCACATCCTCGCTCAGCGTCCGGTACAGCAGGTCCGACATGCCGGACACCAGGCGGTTCACGTCGATGGCCTGCGGCGTCAGCGGCTGCCGGCGGGAGAAGGCCAGCAGCCGGGCCGTCAGGGTGGCCGCGCGCGTCGCGCCGTCCATCGCGTTATCGACCAGGCGGCGGTTCCGGTCTTCCGTGGCCCGGCGCCGCAGCAGGTCCAGGCTGCCCATGATGATCGTCAGCAGGTTGTTGAAGTCATGCGCGATGCCGCCGGTCAGCTGCCCGACAGCCTCCATCTTCTGCGCCTGGCGAAGTTGCTCCTCGGCGGCGGCGCGGGCCTCCATCTCGTCGCGCAGCCGTTGGTTGGTGGCCTCCAGCGCCGTCGTGCGCTCGATGACCTGGGCTTCGAGGTGCTCGGCGAAGCGGGCCTTTGCCTCCCGCGCACGGACGGCCTCGTCGATGTCCAGGATCGCCACGACGCCGCCCGTCATCGTGCCGTCCGGGCCGCGCACCGGGGCAGCGACCGCCTGGATCCAGAAATGGGAGCCGTCGCCGCGCTGATAGATGCACTGCAGCTCGGCGTGCGGGGCGCCGTTCAGCACACGGTACATCGGGAACTCGTGCGCCTGCACGCGGGACCCGTCGGCATGGTGGCAGATCCACTCGTTGTAATGCGCGCCGCTGGTGCTGCGGCGCAGCGGGTGGCGCAGCATGTGTTCCAGATACCTGTTCCCGGCGGTGACGCGGCCGCTGGGCGCCTCGGCAAGCACGAGGCCCACCGGCACGGTCTCGATCAGGGCTGCAAGCTGCGCCTGCTCGGCGGCCAGTGCCGCGGCCCGGGCATGCAGGTCCCGGGTTGCCTGGACCAGCGCCCGGGAGACGGCATGGACCTCGGCGATGCTGGAGCGCACGCCCAGGACCGGCAGCCCCTGCCCCAGGGCGGCGCCGGCCAGGGCCAGGCGCTGCAGCGGTACTGCGACGGACTGCGCGAGCTTCCAGGCGAGCACGCAGGCGATCAGCATCGTGACGCCGCCGGTGATGATCAGCAGGGTGACGGTGCTGCGCAGCGGCGCCTCGATCGTGCTCAGCGGCACGCCGACGCCGACGCGCCAGTCGGCCAGCCGCTGGCGCTGCATGGCGGCCAGCACGGTGATGCCGTCCAGCGTCTTGCCGGTCCAGATGGCGTGGTTGCCGACCGCATGGGCGCGGAAATCATCGGTGGCGAGCTGGCCCAGGTACCGGCCGCCGTCCTGGCTGCGGGCCAGCACGCGGTCGTCCGCGCCGGTGATGGAGATAATCCAGCCCGGCGGCAGCCCCTGCTTCTGCAGCAGCGACGAGATGGAGGCCGGGTCGATCCGGATGGCCAGCACGGTGTTCGCCGCGTTCTGCCGCACGACCGGCACCACGATGGCCAGGGCCGGTTTGCCCTCGTTGCTGTTGAACAGGCCCGAAACCGCCAGCGCGCGGGTGCGGAGGGCGTCGTGCACCGTGTCCGTGGCGGCCATCCGCCGCAGGGGCGTGCCGACTGGCGTGCCGCTGGCCAGCAGTTGCAGGCCGTCGGCGTCCGCGTATACCACGTTCTCGCCGATCGATTGCGAAAGCGCCACGATCTGCAGCTGCAAGGCGGGCATGTCCGCGCTGTCGATGGCCGGCGAGGTCGACAACGCAAACAGCGACGCGGCGATGTTGCTCAGTTCCCGGTCCAGCATCTCGGCGGTGCGGAGCGCTGCCGCCTGGGCCTGCTCGAGGGAGCGGGCATGCTCGGCGGTGGCGATGCGCTGCAGCAGGATGCCGCAGAACATCAGGCCAGGCAGCACCAGGGCGAAGACGATGCCGAACAGGATCAGCCGCACCGGCCAACGCCGTGGAAATCTGTCGGCCGGCAGGTCGGGTGGGCGGGGCGCGATCATGGGATGGCCCGGCACGCAGCAGCATGGGCGTCATGCGTGCCGGAAGACGCATCCAGGCCGGCGTTGGCTGCCCACGCGCCCCTGTTCGCCCGACCGGGCCGTGACGACGCCCGCAGGACGTGCTTTACGCCCGCCTGTCCGGCAGGTAGGCAGCGCGCCATGACAACGATCTCAGCCTCGATTCCGCGCAACGCCCTGGTCACCGGCGCCGGGCAGCGCCTGGGGCGTGCGACGGCGGAGGCGCTGGCGGCGGCCGGGTTCGGCGTTGCGCTGCATTGCCACCGGAGCGTGGATGCGACCGAGGCGGTGGCCGCCGGCATCCGGGCCGCGGGCGGCCGGGCGGTGGTGCTGCGGGCGGACCTGGCGGACGAGGCGGCGGTAGCCGGGCTGGAGCCCGCAGCTGCTGCGGCGCTGGGGCCGGTGGGCGTCCTGATCAACAATGCCAGCACCTTTGAGCGGGACGAGTGGGACGACGCCAGCCGCGAAAGTTGGGACCGGCACATGGAACCCAATTTGCGCGCGCCCTTCGTGCTGATGCAAGCGGTAGCGCGGGCCCTGCCGGCCCCGATGGAGGGCGTGGTGATCAACCTGCTGGATCAACGGGTGTGGTCGCTGACGCCGCATTTCGTGTCGTACACCGTGTCGAAGGCGGCGCTGTGGGCGTTGACGCAGCAGATGGCGCTGGCGCTGGCGCCACGCATCCGGGTCAATGCGGTGGGGCCGGGGCCGGCGCTGCCCAGTCCGCGACAGACCCAGGCGCAATTCGCCCGGCAGTGCGCCTCCGTGCCGCTGGGCCATGGCACGAGCGCATCGGAGGTCGCCGCCGCGGTGCTGGCGCTGCTGTCGCTGCCGTCGGTGACGGGGCAGATGCTGGCGCTGGACGGTGGGCAGCACCTGCAATGGGGGCCGCCGGGCGCCAGGGGGCTGGACGAATGAGCGGCGACGCGCCGCCGGGGCTGGTCGGCGCCGGCGTGCGCCGGGTGTTCCTGCGCGACATGGTGCTGCTGGCGTCGATCGGCGTGTATCCGCACGAGCACGGCTCCACCCAGCGGGTGCGGATCAACGTCGACCTGGCCGTGCACGAGGCGGATGATCGCCGTGACCGGCTGGACCGCGTCGTGGACTACGAAAAGGTGGCCGAGCGCGTGCGGGCGATCGTGACGGCGGGGCACATCCAGTTGGTGGAGACGCTGGCGGAGCGGATTGCTGCCGACTGCCTGGCAGACCCGCGGGTGTTGCGGGCGCGCATCCGGATCGAGAAGCTGGACGTGTTCGCCGATGTCGGGTCGGTGGGGGTGGAGGTGGAGCGCTGCAATTCATCCACCATGCCGTCTTGACTCCCATAGGTTGCAAGGAGATGCGTGTTCACATTGAACCAACCATCAATGACTTAACCATAAATCACGTATAAACAATTGCTTAGTCAGGTGTGCCCTTTTCCGTGGCAAAACGTCGGAAAGCCCGGCTGATCGACGCGCAACCGCCACCGTCATAGGGTTGCCCACAGGGTTTTCCACAGGTTCGGGGGATAGTTCGGTTTGGGTGCAGCTGACGACGGGCGCTGCGGATCGGGGCTTGCACCCTTGAGCATGGGCGCCTCCCGGGCCTAATCAGGCGGCAGATGGACGAACTCCCCGACACCCCCCAACCCCTCGACACCCCCCAACGAACCCCGCTGTCGGCCGGCGTCGCCGTGATCGAGCGTGCGCTGATGACCATGCCGCTCAGTCCCGGCGTCTATCGCATGCTCGATGCGAAGGGCGAGGCGGTCTATGTCGGCAAGGCGCGCAGCCTGAAGAAGCGCGTGGTCAGCTACACGCAGATCGCCCGCCTGCCGGAACGGCTGCGCCGGATGGTGTCGGAGACGGCCACGATGGAGATCGTGACCACGCACACCGAGGCAGAGGCGCTGCTGCTGGAAGCGAACCTGATCAAGCGGCTGAAGCCGCGGTTCAACATCGTGCTGCGCGACGACAAAAGCTACCCGTGGCTGATGCTGACGGAAGATCACGCCTTTCCGCAGATCACCAAGCATCGCGGCGCGCGGACCCGCAAGGGCAGCTATTACGGCCCCTTCGCCTCCGCCTGGGCGGTGAACCAGACCGTGACGGCGATGCAGCGCGTGTTCCTGCTGCGATCCTGCCAGGACACGGTGTTCGCCAACCGCAGCCGCCCGTGCCTGCTGTTCCAGATCAAGCGGTGCAGCGCGCCCTGCGTCGGCCGCGTGACCACGCAAGACTACGGCCACCTGGTGGACCAGGCCCGCGCCTTCCTGTCCGGCAAGGCCGGAACGGTGCAGCAGGAGCTTGCCGCCGAGATGGAGCGGGCCGCCGAGAAGCTCGAGTTCGAGCGGGCCGCCGCCGTGCGTGACCGCATCCGCGGCCTGACCCACGTGCAGGGCACCGGCGTCATCAATCCCGCCAGCCTCGCCGACGCGGACGTGGTGGCCGCCTTCCAGATCGGCGGGCAGACCTGCGTGCAGGTGTTCTTCGTGCGCGGCGGCCGCAACAACGGCAACCGCGCCTTCTTCCCGACCCATGCCAGGGACACCGACGCCGATGCCGTGCTGGCCGCCTTCCTCGCGCAGTTCTACGACGACAAGCCGCCGCCGCCGCTGATCCTGCTGAACCACCCCCTGCCTGAGCAGGACCTGCTGTCAGAGGCGCTGACCCTGAAGGCGTCCCGCCGGGTGGAGCTGGCGGTGCCGGCCCGCGGCGAGAAACGCGCGGTGGTGCTGCACGCCGAGACCAACGCGCGCGAGGCGCTGGAGCGCCGCCTGGCCGAGAGCGCGGGCCAGGCGAAGCTGCTGGAGGCGGTGGCGGCCCTGTTCGGGCTGGCCGGGCTGCCCAGCCGGATCGAGTGCTATGACAACAGCCACATCATGGGCACGAACGCATACGGCGTCATGGTGGTCACGGGGCCCGACGGGTTCGAGAAGAACGCCTACCGCAAATACTCGATCCGCGGCCCGATCGCCCCCGGCGACGACTTCGCGATGATGCGCGAGGTGCTGGAGCGGCGCTTCGGCCGCGCGTTGAAGGAGCAGGCGGCGAGCGACGCGGGCGAGGGGGCGGCCCCCGCGTTGCCGGACCTGGTGCTGATCGATGGCGGCGCCGGGCAACTGAGCGCCGTGCGCGGCATCATGCAGGACCTGGGCATGCACCAGATCCCGGTGGTGGCGATCGCGAAGGGGCCCGACCGCGACGCGGGCCGCGAGTGGTTCCACATGGACGGCCGCGCGCCGTTCCAGCTGCCGCCGCGCGACCCGGTGCTGTACTATCTGCAGCGGGTGCGCGACGAGACGCACCGGTTCGCGATCACGACGCACCGGGCCAGCCGCAGCAAGGGCCTCGTGACCAGCGAGCTGGACGAGGTGCCCGGCGTGGGCTCGGCCCGCAAGCGGTCGCTGCTGAACCATTTCGGCTCGGCGCGCGGCGTGAAGCAGGCAGGGCTTTCGGACCTGGAAGCGGCGCCAGGGATCAACCGCGAGACGGCCCGGCGCATCTACGCGTTCTTCCATCCGGGGTGATAACATCTGGACGGCGGACGAGCCGCCACGTAGCGTCGGGGCATGCTTCACAATCAAGCGATCCTCGACGGCCTGCTCGCCGTGATGCGTCATAGCACCGAGCCGATGGCCATTTCCGACCCGCACCAGCCGGATATGCCGCTGGTCGCCGTCAACGCGGCCTTCACCGCGCTGACCGGCTATGCGGAGGCCGAGATCGTCGGCCGCAACTGCCGGTTCCTGCAAGGGCCCAAGACCGATGCGGACACGGTGCGGCGGATGGGCGAATGCCTGCGCGCCGGGCAGGGCTGCATCCAATGGATCGAGAACTACCGCCGCGACGGGTCGCGGTTCTGGAACCTGCTGTTCATGTCGCCGGTGATGGGGCCGGACGGCGCGCTGCTGTATTTCTTCGCCAACCAGCACGACCTTTCGGCCCAGACGCCGGTGCCGCTGGAGGAATTCCCGATCGGCACGGCGCACATGCCGCCGCAGATCCAGTCCGAATTCCAGCTGCTGCTGCTCGACATCGTGCAGGACCAGCGCGAGGCCGGCGCCGCTGCGTCGGCCGCGGAGCGGTCGCGCGCGCTGCAGGCGACGCTGGCCTCGGCCCGCCAGGCCGCCGCGCTGTCGATGCGGCTGGCGGCTGGGCCCGGCGTCGCGCCATAGGCGGGCCGGCGGGAAGCCCACATGGCAGGCAGACGCGCGCAGGCGATCGTCGGTGTGCTGCTGGCGCTGCTGAGCGCGGGCGCGGCGCGGGCCGAGCCGGTGCGGATCGCGCGGCAGTTCGGCATCTCCTACCTGCCGCTGATCCTGATGCAGGACGCAGGCCTGCTGGAGGCCGAGGGCCGGGCGCGCGGGCTGGACCTGGCTGTCGAGTGGGTCGTGTTCACCGGCGGGCCGCCGATCAACGACGCGCTGATCTCGGGCAGCATCGACATGGCGTCGGGCGGGGTCGGGCCGATGCTGACCATCTGGGGCCGCACCCGCGCCAATTTGAAGGTGCGGGCGCTGGCGGCACTGGGCAGCATGCCGATGGGGCTGAACAGCAGCAACCCGGCCATCCATGGCGTCAAGGATTTCACGGAACGCGACCGCATCGCCCTGCCCGGGGTGAAGGCGTCGATCCAGGCGGTCGTGCTGCAGATGGCCGCGCGCCAGGCCTTCGGACCCGGCCAGCAATACCGGCTGGACCCGCTGACCGTCTCGATGGGCCACCCTGACGGCCAGGCCGCGCTGCTGGGCGGCGGCACCGAGATCACCGCGCACTTCACCGCGGCCCCCTACATGTACGAGGAGCTGGACCAGCCGCGCATCCACCGCGTGCTGAACAGCTACGACGTGCTGGGCGGCCCGCACAGCTTCAACCTCGTCTGGGCCACGACGCGCTATCGGGACGGTCATCCGCAGGTGATCGCGGCCTTCATGGCGGCGCTGGACCGCGCGATGAGCTTGATCCGGGAGCATCCGGCCGAAGCCGCCGCCGTGTGGGTGCGCGTCGAGAAGGCCCGGCTGACCGCCGCCCAGGCAACCGCGATGATCCGCCTGCCAGACAACGAATGGACGACGGCGCCGCGCCGGGTGATGGACTTCATGCGCTTCATGGTCGAGACCGGCGCCGTCGCGCAGCCGGCCGACACCTGGCGTGACCTGTTCTTCCCCGAGGCGCACGGGCTGGACGGAAGCTGACCGGCGGGACCATGCTGCGGCAACGAACGGGGGAGACTGCGCCATGACGGAAATCGGCATCCGCAAGGTGACGCCGGTGATCGGCGCCGAGATCGACGGCATCGACCTGTCGAAGCCGCTCGGCAACGAGGCCTTCGCCACGGTGCACCAGGCGCTGATGGACAACCTTGTCGTGTTCTTCCGCGACCAGAACATGGACCATGCGCAGCAGAAGGCGTTCGGCCGCCGCTTCGGCGAACTGCACGTCCATCCCGCCGCCCCCTCGGTTCCCGGCCACCCCGAGGTCATGGTGATCCACGCCGACGCCAGCTCCACCTTCGTCAACGGCGAAAGCTGGCACTCCGACGTGTCGTGCGAGGCGGAGCCGCCGATGGGCAGCGTGCTGTACATGCGGACCCTGCCCGACGTCGGCGGCGACACGCTGTTCGCCAACATGTATGCGGCGTTCGAGGCGCTGTCGGCCCCCATGCGGCGGATGCTGGAGGGCCTGACGGCGGTGCACGACGGCGAGGGGCTGTACCGCGGCCGCTACGGCGCCGACGACCGTGGCCGGGTGTATCCGCGGGCCGTCCACCCGGTCATCCGCACCCATCCCGTGACCGGCCGCCAGTCGCTGTTCGTCAACTCGTTCTTCACGACGCGCATCAACGAGCTGACCAAGGGCGAAAGCGACGCGCTGCTGGCCTTCCTGTTCCGCCATGTCGAAACCCCGGAATTCTCCTGCCGGTTCCGCTGGACGCAGAACGCGGTGGCGTTCTGGGACAACCGCTCGGCGCAGCACCATGCGCTATGGGACTACTTCCCGCACACCCGCAGCGGCACGCGGGTGACGATCAAGGGCGACGCGCCCTTTTACCGGAGCTAGCCGATGAACAAGCTGGACATGCACGGCCGCGTCGCGGTCGTCACCGGGGGCGCCCGCGGGATCGGCCGGGCGATCGTGGAGCGCATGCTGGAATCGGGCGCCGCCGTCGCGGTCTGGGACGTCGATGCGGCAGCGCTGGCGGCCTTGGCGCTGCCGGTCAGCACGCACCGCCTGGACCTGACGGACGAGGCCGGCGTGCAGGCCGCCGCCGCCGAGACCGTGGCCCGGCACGGCAAGATCGACATCCTGGTCAACAACGCCGGCATCACCGGCAGCAACGCGCCAACCTGGGAGCTGCCTGCCGCGCAGTGGCGCCGCGTGGTGGACGTGAACCTGGTGGCGCCGATGCTGACCTGCGCCGCTGTCATCCCGGGGATGATTTCCGGCGGCTATGGCCGGATCGTCAACATCGCCTCGGTGGCCGGGAAGGAGGGCAACCCGAACGCGTCGCACTACAGCGCGAGCAAGGCCGGGCT
>JAYUCA010000053.1:0-18328 GCA_043740535.1 Rhodospirillales bacterium
CTGCGCGGCGCCGTTGCGTGAACCCCATAGACCCCGGCCTGTGGCCGGACAATTGCCTTTCTAGATCGCGTCGCGCCCCCGCTCGCCGGTGCGGATGCGGATCACCTCCTCGACCGGGCTGATGAAGATCTTGCCGTCGCCGATGCGCCCGGTGCGGGCCGCGTTGGTGATCGCCTCCACTGCGCGCTCCACGACGTCATCGTCGCACACCACCTCGATCTTCACCTTCGGCAGGAAGTCCACCACGTATTCGGCGCCGCGATACAGCTCGGTATGGCCCTTCTGCCGCCCGAAGCCCTTTGCCTCCACCACCGTGATGCCCTGCAGCCCCACCTCGTGCAGCGCCTCCTTCACCTCGTCCAGCTTGAAGGGTTTGATGACCGCCTCGATCTTCTTCATTGCCCTGTACCGGAAACCCCCGGCATCCCCCCGTTTGACGTTGCCGCCCATGGAAGGACGACGTCGAAGGGTTGCACGCGCCGTGCCACGCCGCAATGCAGGCGCGGGCAGGAGGCGCGTCCCCGTATTGCCCAACGAAGCGGCAGGTTGAACCCGGCCGCCGCATTCCGCATAGTCAGCCGCCCACCTCATCCCCAGCCGGAGTGCTTCGCCTTGAAGCCCGTCAACAGCCTGCTTTCCGCCACCGGCACGACGATCTTCACCGTCATGTCCGCCCTGGCCGCCCGCCACAAATCCATCAACCTCGGCCAGGGCTTCCCCGACACCGACGGCCCCGCCGACGTGGTGCAGGCCGCAGCCGACGCCCTGCATGACGGCCGCAACCAGTACCCGCCGCTGACCGGCGTGCCCGAACTGCGGCACGCCGTCGCCGCCGCCAACCGCCGCTTCTACGGCATCGAGGCGGACCCGGACACCGAGGTCGTCGTCACCTCGGGCGCCACCGAGGCCATCACCGCCAGCCTGATGGCCCTGATCGACCCCGGCGACGAGGTCGTGGTGATCGAGCCGCTGTACGATACCTACCTGCCGGTCATCCGCATGCTGGGCGCCATCCCCCGCCTGGTCCGCCTGTCGCCGCCGAAGTGGGAGCTGCCGCGCGCCGAGCTGGCCGCCGCCTTCGGCCCGAAGACCAAGGCGATCCTGCTCAACACGCCGATGAACCCCACCGGCAAGGTGTTCACCCACGCGGAACTCGCCTTCATCGCGGACCTGCTGGTCAAGCACGACGCCTATGCCGTGTGCGACGAGGTGTACGAGCACCTGACGTACGACGGCTGGCGCCACGTGCCGCTGATGACGCTGCCGGGGCTGCGCGACCGCTGCCTGCGGATCGGCAGCGCCGGCAAGACGTTCTCGTTGACCGGGTGGAAGATCGGCTACATCACCGCGCCGGCGGCGCTGGCCGCCATCGCCGCCAAGGCGCACCAGAACCTGACCTTCACGACGCCGCCCAACCTGCAGCGCGGCGTCGCGGTGGGGCTGGCCAAGGACGACGCGTATTTCGCCGGCCTGTCGAGCGCGCTGGCGGCAAAGCGGGACCGGCTCTCGGCGGGGCTGGCCGGGCTCGGTTTCGGCGTGCTGCCGGCGATGGGGAGCTATTTCGTGACGGCGGACTTCTCGCCGCTGGGGTTTGCCGGCGACGACGCGGCGTTCTGCCAGCATATCACCGAACACGCCGGGGTGACGGCGATCCCGGTCAGCGCGTTCTACGAAACGGACCCGCCGACGCACTACGCGCGCTTCGCGTTCTGCAAGAAGGACGAGGTGCTGGACGAGGCGGTGGCCCGGCTGGGCCGGTGGACGGCGGCCCGCAGCCAGGAGCGGCGGGCAGGGTAGGCCGTTCACCCTTCGGGCAGCCGCCACGTTTCAAGACGCGGAAACTGCCCGGGCCTCGTGTCGAACCCCATCCACGCGTCGGCGACCGAGCCGATGTCGATCGCGATGCCGCCCAGCGACTTGATCCGGGCGCAGTAGACCTTCCCCAGCAACCCGGCCGCCACCAGGAACACCGCACCCGGCCGGGGCACGATGAGCCCGGTCATGACCGCCCGGTATACGTCGGGAAAATGGGCCGCCGGCGCCCCGCGCGTTGCCGGCGGTAGCCGCGTCTCCCCCGGGACGACGTATTCCGCCGTGGCGCCGACCCCATGCAGGCGGCCGAGCCGCGCGGCCAGCCCCGGGTGGGGGCTGATCACGCCCAGGCTGTCCAGCCCCCGCAGCAGCCGCGCGTAGAACGGACTGCCTGCATGCAGGTGCAGGGCGATCCCTGCGTCGGTGAACCTCCGGTCGCGGACCCGCCCCGGAATGCACGCAAGCTGCCGCTCGAGCGTTGCCAGATAGCCGAAATGCAACCGGTCGATCGCCAGCCGGGCGGACGTCGGCACGCCCAGGATGCTGGCCGTCGCCATCGCCCCCAGCGTCGCGGCGTGCAGCGCGTCCAGCGCGGCCGGCGCCACGGTGGCCAGCCGCGTGCCGAACCAGTTGCCCCAGATCGACTCGCCGGCCGCCAGCCGGTCCGCCTGCGTCAGCGCCGGGTTCAGCGTCCCGTCCATCGCCGCCAGGAAGCGCGCCTCGCCATCCCCGAACCGGACCAGCGAGAACGCCCGCCGCGCCTTGATGGCCGCCTGCACCCGGGCGATGACCGCCGGGACCGGCAACCAGGCCCCCGACCCCTCGCGCGCTGAGGCCGCGGCCAGGACCGCCGCGCGGTCATGCCCGGCGGTCATGCGCGCATGCGCGGCCAACACCGCGGCATGCGACGCGAGGGCAGAGCCGGCGGCCGGCCGAAGCCTCGCCACGTGGCCCGCCACATCGGCATAGTCCCCAAGCTCGGTCAGCAGATACAGATAGGCGATGTGGTCCTGTTCGCTGGCCTGCTCCTGGCCGATCACCCGTGCATAGGCTGCGGCAGCGTCTCGCCTTCGGTCGTGGTAGATCAGCGACTGCGCCAGGCTCGCATTCAGCTCCAGCGCATCCGGGGCGGCCGCGCATGCGCGCTGCAGGATCGCCAGGGCGCACGCATGGTCGCCGAGCTCTCGCGCCACGCGGGCTGCCCGCAGCGTGGCCAGGACGGCCGTTTCCGGCGCCTGCGCCGCTTTCAGCAGCCAATCCAGCGCCTTCTGCTTCTGGCCGCCCTGCTCATAGGTCGTGCCCAGCTCCAGCTCGGAATACGCGAAGCCCGGCAGGACGGCCAGGGCGCGGTGGAAATAGCCCAGCGCGCTGTCGTTGCGGCCGAGCAACTGCTGGATCACCCCCGCCTTGTGCAGCACGGTCACATCGAGCGGGAAGCGTCCGGCCGCGGCGTGGCCGATCGCCTCGGCCTCGGCCGCGCCGCCTCGCGCGAGCCCGATCGCGGTCTCGAGGTCGGCCAGCGTCTGCTCGAACACGGTCATGGCAAAGTCAGACCATGCGGCACGGCTGGAAGGCAACCGCTGGCGCGCCGGGCCGGATTGCTGTTGGCTGGAAACAGGGCGGGAACGAGGTGGCCGATGATACCGGGACTGACGAGCGAGGCGGAGGCGCGTCTGCTGCGCCAGCTCCACCCGGACGTGACCGACGTTACCCAGGCCACGTTCGCCGCGCGCAACTGCACGCTGCTGGACGGCGATGGCGAAGCACGCCGGCTGGGCATCGAGGTGTCTGGACCAGGGCAGCCGGTCATCGTGGTGACGGACCCGGATCGCCCGGTGGGACGTGTGCGGATGCACGCCGCTGGGCGTGACGCGCTGCTGTTCATCGACAACGCCGGCGGCTGCGCCATCCACGCCGACATCCGCATCCTGGGGGACGACAGCGTCGTCTTCTTCAACACAACCGGGGGCGGCCATGTGGGCCTGCCGACCGTCTTCCTGCGCTCGCACGGGCAGTTCCTGTTCTGGGGCAGGATGGCCACCGCCGTGGAGCTGTCGATCGAGGTCGAGGGCGAAGACCATGGCGTCGTCATCGGCGACGACGCGCTGATCGCGGACGGCGTGTGGATCCGCAACCACGACATGCACGCCATGCACGACCTGGCGTCGGGCCGGCTGCTCAGCCGCCCACCGGTCACCACCGTGATCGAGCGGCATGTCTGGCTGGGGCAGGGCGCCCTGCTGCTCAGTTGCGAGCGTGTGGGAACCGGCGCCATCGTCGGCGCACGCTCGGTCGTGAAGGGCACGCTGCCGCGCTGCGTGGCCGCGGTGGGCGCACCGGCCCGGATCGTGCGCGAGGGGGTAAGCTGGGGCCGCGACGTCCACGGCATGAGCGCCGCCGAACGCGGCTCGGTCGGCTGCCCCGCGGCGCCCGTCGGGCGCTAGCGGGGCCAGCTTCGGACATGATACGGTCGCGGTCTGTACGCCGGAGGGGTTGGATGTCGTCGAGACGCTACGTTCCGCATGTGGACATGCTGCTGCGGTCGCTGCGCATCACGAAAGAGCGGCTGAACAGCAAATCCAAGATCGCGATCGACACCGAGCTGCTGCGCGAAATCCTGGGACTGGCAGTGGGCGGCCTGCCGTTCTCCGCCAAGTTCTACACCGGGACCTATGCCGACATCGCCGACGCCCATTCCAGCGGCGAGATCACCGACCTGCGCCGGCACATGACCGAAACCGGCTATTACGAAGGCCGCATGGGCTCGCCCCCGCTGGTCGACGAGGCGTTCTACGTGTCGCGATACCCCGACGTGGGTGCGGCGATCGAGAGCGGGGCGATCGCGAACGCGACGGAACACTACATCCGCGCCGGCGCGGCCGAGGGGCGAATACCGCGTCCGGCGCTGCAGGACGAGATCAACCACTGGAACCGCATCCTGCTCGACGGCCGGGCGGCGGCCGCGTGACCAGGCCCGGACCGTGAAGTCAGGCATCATGGCGGGCGGCTACGACGTGCTGAAGCAGACGCACCAGGCGCTCTGTTCGCCGCTGGTGGACGAAAGGGCGTTCCGCGCCGCATTGGGCCGGCCCCGCTCCGACCTCGGGTCCGTCGCGCACTATCTCGGCCTGCCGGTCGAGCAGCGCCCGGACCTGTCCCCGTACTTCGACCGGTTGTTCTACCTCGTCACCAACACCGACGTGGCCGAGGCCGGGCTCGATCCGCTGCTGCACTTCATCGAGCATGGCTTCGCCCAGCGGCGCTCGCCGCACCCGCTGATCGACCTTCGCTTCATCGCCGGGGCCGACGCGCACATGCTCGGCGAGCCGCCCGCGATGGCCGCGCTGCTCGACCTGCTGGAATTCGACCTCGCCAGCCCCAGCCCCTATTTCGACCTCGACCACTACCGGACCCAGCTCGGGGACCGCAGCCCGGCGCGCGCGGCGCTGCTGCATTTCCTGACCATCGGCATCCACGAGGGCGTCCGGCCCAATCCGCTGTTCGACCCGGCCTGGTACGCCGGCTTCCATGGCGATGCCCCGATCGACGCCATCGGCGCCCTCCGGCATTTCGTGGTGCTGGGCGACCGCCAGGGCCGGGCCGCGTCGACGGGGTTCGACGGTGCCGCCTACCGGGCGCGGAACCCGGACGTCGCCCAGTCGGGCATGTGGCCGCTCGCCCATTACCTGCATTTTGGCCGGAAAGAGGGCCGGAAACCCGTCGCGGCCCACGCGGCCGCCGCGGCCCGGCCGCTCCCGCACCCTGTCCCGAACGACGTGGCCGCGGCGCCGCCATGGGGCGGCTACGAAGAGATGCGGACCCGCCTCCGCACGGCGCACGAGGCGCGGATCGCCTCCGTCCAAGCCAGGGCGCCGAAGCTGGTCGCCAGCAAAGCGCCGCTGGCGGACCTGGCCCGGCTCCGGCTGCCGGCAGCGCCCGCCCCGCGCGTGTCCATCCTGGTGCCGATGTTCAACGAGCTGAAATACACCGTGGAGTGCCTGATGGCGCTCATGCGCGCCCGCCCGTCGGTGTCGTTCGAAGTGGTGATCGCCGACGACGCCTCGACCGACCCGGACGTGCGGGCGCTCGCCATGGTCCCGAACCTCCGCGTGATGCGCCAACCCGCCAACAGCGGATTCATCCGCAACTGCAACGCCGCCTTCCTGCAATGCCGGGCGCCTTACGTGCTGCTGCTGAACAACGACACCCAGGTGCAGCCGGGCGCCGTCGACCGGCTGGTGGCCGCCCTCGATGCCATGCCCGGCGTGGCGGCGGCCGGCGCGAAGCTGATCTACCCGAACGGCCGCCTGCAGGAGGCCGGATGCTACCTGCGCGCCGACGGCGAAAGCGGCATGGTGGGCCTGGGCGACGACCCCGATGCCGGCGGGTTCTGCTACGACCGCGACGTGGCCTATTGCTCCGGCGCCGCGCTGATCGTCCGCCGCGCCCTGGTCGGCGCCCAGCTTTTCGACACGCTGTATGAGCCCGCCTATTGCGAGGATGCCGACCTGTGCCTGCGGCTCATCGCCGGCGGCTACCGCGTCCGCTACGTGCACGAGGCGGTGGTGGTGCACCATCTGAGCGTGTCCACCAACCGCGGCTCCCGCCTGGGCAAGGCACGCGGCATCATCCGCAACCAGCACCGGCTGACCCAACGCTGGGGCCCGCTGCTGTCCCGGCTGGACCGGGTCCGGACGCTGGCCTTCTACCTGCCGCAGTTCCACCCCATCCCGCAGAACGACCTGTGGTGGGGCAAGGGGTTCACCGAATGGACCAACGTCGCCAAGGCCCGGCCCGGCTACGCCGGGCAGCATCAGCCGCATCTGCCGGCGGACCTCGGGTTCTATGACCTCCGATCCGCCGAAACCCTGACCGCGCAGGCCCGGCTGGCGCGGCGCTACGGGATCGAGGGGTTCTGCGTCTATTCCTACCATCTCGGCGGCGGCCGGGTGCTGTCCCGCCCGCTGGAGATCGTGCGGGCCGACCCGTCGATCCCGTTCCGCTGGTGCCTGTGCTGGGCGAACGAGAACTGGACCCGCCATTGGGACGGCGGCAAGGGCGATATCCTGGCCGAGCAGCGCTACGACGCCGAAACGCTGGCCGCCGTCATCGCCGACGCCGTCAGCCAGGCCGCCGATCCGCGCTATGTCCGCGTGCGCGGCTGCCCGGTCTTCGCGGTCTACCGCCCGCTGCTGCTGCCGGACCCTGCGGGCTTCGCCGCGTCCTGCCGCCAGGCCTTCGCGGCGGCCGGGTTCGAAGGCGTCCACCTGATCTATGTGGAGAGCATGGAAACCGCCGATCGGGCCGTGCCGCCGGCCGAGCTGGGCTTCGACGCCGCCGTCGAGTTCCCGCCGCACGGGCGCGCCGTCCACGCCGAAGCGCCGGCCCAGCGCGTCCGGGACGACTGGGACGGCACGCGGTTCAGCTACCCAGACACGGTCGCCGCATTCTGCCACCGGCCCTCGGCCCCCTATCGCCGGTATCCGGCCGTGTTCCCCGGCTGGGACAACACCCCCCGCCAGCCCAGCCGCGGCAACAGCTTCGACGGCGCCACCCCGGAAATCTTCCGCGCCTTCGTCGAGGAGCGGATCGAGGAGGCGAGGCGCCATACCATGGGCGACGAGCGCCTGCTGTTCGTCAACGCCTGGAACGAATGGGCCGAGGGCGCGCATCTGGAACCCGATACCGTGTACGGCCATCGCTGGCTCGAGGCGCTCCGGGACGCGGTCGGCAGCGATGGTGTGGGGGCCGCGGCAGCATGAGCCGCCTGATCTGGACGCCTTCGGGCCAATCCGTGCTGGACGGCGCGCTCGACGCCGTCCCCGTGACGCTGGTGGGGCACCCCTTCGCGCCGATCGGCATGGGCGAGCAGCTTCGCAGCCACCTTTCGGCCGCCCGCGCGGTCAAGCTCGATGCCCAGGTGTACGACGTGTTCCGCTCGGCCAGGCGCGACGACCCTGCGTATCGGACCCTGATGGACGGCGCCGAGTGCGCTGCGCTGCCCGGCGGCATCCGCATCTTCCACATCAACGGAGACGAAATCGAGGCCGTGCTGGCCGCGATCGAGGCCCGGGGGAGCGTGTTCGCAGCCGGCTACAACATCATCGTTCCGGCCTGGGAACTGCCGGCCTACCCGCCGGCCTGGGCGGCGCTGCTGCGGCGGTTCGACGAGGTCTGGGCGTTGTCGACGTTCATCGAGGCATCGCTGGCGGCGGCCGGGGTCGCCAGCCACCTGATCGGCCAGTCGGTCGAGGCCCCGCCCGGCGCGCTGCTGCCCCGGCGATTCTTCGGCATCAGCGAATCGGCGTTTGTGCTCCTCACCATGTTCGACCTGTCCTCATACGCGCGCCGGAAGAACCCGGACGCCGTGCTGGCGCTGTTCGAGCGCATCTGCCGGGAGCAGCCGCTGATCGACGCGCAGCTCGTCCTGAAGGTGAAGGACGGCGAGGCCGGCGCCGCGGACTGGGCGGCCCGGCTGGCGGACAACCCGCGCATCCGCGTCATCGCACAGCCGCTCGACGGCCACGCCGTGCGCAGCCTGCTCAGCGCCTGCGACGTGTTCGTGTCGCTGCACCGTGCCGAGGGTTTTGGCCGCGGCCTGGGCGAGGCCATGCTGCTGGGCCGGCTGGCGATGGCCACCGGGTGGTCCGGCAACCTGGATTTCATGACGGATGCCAATTCCCTGCTGGTGCGGAGCCGGCTGGTTGCCGTGCGCCGCGGCCAGTATCCGCATGGGCGCGGTCAACGCTGGGCCGAGCCCGACCCGGACCATGCCTATGCGCTGCTGGCGCCGATCCTGGCCGATCCTGACCGCGGCCGCAGCATCGCCGCCAAGGGCCGGGCCGATGTGTTCCTGAGCCACGGCAACCGGGCTGTCGGTCTGCGCATCCTCGACCGGCTCGAGCACCTTGCGGCAGGCGCCGCGTTGCACGATTTGCTGCGCCCGGCCCGGGCCGATCGGCGCCGCAGGGGCGACAGGCCGGCCACCGTTAAGAATGGGTGATCTTTTTCCCCCGCGGCCGGAACACTGCTTGCCAGAACGTTACGAACGGGAGTATCCGTGATCGAAAGCGTCTGATTTTATTTGCCCCGCCGGCGACCACTGTGCACGAGGCTTGGGTGTGCATTCAGCACATCCGTGTTCCAATGATTTAAGCGCCTTGTGCGCGTGAATTCCACCGGTGGTCGAACGTTTGGCGCCTGACATTGGAGTGGCCCGGCTATGGACTGGACATCGAAGAACCCGCCATCCGGTGCGAAGCGCTCTCGGGACGCAAGCCGCAGACGTCGCGTGAAAGACCTGCCCGAACGCGCCGAGCTGCTGCTCGAAACGCTCGAGCCGCGCCTGCTGCTGAGCGCCAGCCCGCTCGATGCGCCGGCCCCACAGAACCCGGCCGCCGATGTCTCGGTCGTCATCATGCAGGACGCGACGCCTCCGGCGCCGATGGCGATGCCGGCCGACGCCGGGTCCGTGACCACCTTGTCCGGCACGGCCTATGCCTGGAACACCCATGTCGATCTCGGCAGCGTCGCCGTCTCGGCGGCCGGCGCTGCGGCCACCGGCGCCACCACGGCCATCGACGGCACATACACCGTCTCGGGCCTCAGCGCCGGCAGCTACGCGCTGACGGCCACCAAGCCCACCGACACGCTCGGCCGCGCCATCACCTCCTCCAGCGCCCTCGCCGCCCTGCGCCTGGCCGTCGGCATCAACCCGAACGCCGCGACCGCCACCTCGCAGCAGCCCGTCTCGCCCTACCAATACATCGCCGCCGACGTCACCGGCGACGGGCGCGTCACCTCCGCCGACGCGCTCGCCATCCTGCGCATCGCCGTCCAGCAGGCGGGCGCGCTGACGCCCAAGTGGGAGTTCGTGCCCGAATCCTCGACGTTCTGGGACCCCGCCGCGCAGGCGCTGACCATCGGCAGCCGCACCGTGCCGACCACCTTCTCCTCCACCCAGACCATCGGCGCCGCGGCGGCCACGACCAACCTCGTCGGCGTGCTGACCGGCGACGTGCTGGGCCGCTATGTGCCCGTCGATGCCACCGGCACGGCGATCCCGAATCCGCCCACCGTGCCGGCCGCCAGCTTCGCCGCACTCAGCGTGCAGACCGGGGCGCCTGCCTGGGTCTGGGGCGTATCGACCTCCGCCACCGTCAACCTGCAGGCCGCACTCGCCAACGACACCGGCGTCTCGGCCACCGACGGCATCACCAGCGACGCGACCATCACCGGCACGGCCTTGGTCACGGCTGCAGCCGCCACGCTTCCGGCGACCAGCCTAAAAGGCGGCCTTGACGCGACCACGGCGGCGGGCTTCGCCACGCTGACCGACACGCTCGACGCCACCGGCAGGTTCACCCTCACGCCCGCCCGGCTGGCGGCCATCGCCGGCGGCCCCCTGGCCGACGGCGCGCACACGCTGCACCTGACCGCCACCGACGTGAACGGCAACTTCGCCAAGTTCGACGTCGCCTTCACCCTGCTGACCGCCCCGCCGGTCATCGCCGCCCTCGGCCTGTCGATCGCGTCCGGCTCGCCGGCCGACAACACCACCAGCGCCGCCTCGGTGGCGCTGACCGGCACCGCGACGCCGGCGGCGACGGTGACCGTGACGGGACAGGCGGGCGCCAACCAGTCGGGCCTGGCAGGCGCCGGCGGCACGTTCCAGGTCGGTGGCGTCGCGCTGAAGGATGGCCCCAACACGCTGACCGCCACCATCACCGACAAGGCCGGCAACACCAGCCAGCGCCAGGTGATCGTCACCAAGCTGGGCACGGCAACCGCCGACCAGACCATCGTCTGGAACCAGGCCGCGCTGAACGCCATCCAGGCGCAGGTCATCTACCCCGAGGACGCCACCCGCGTGCTGGCGATGATGAGCCTGGCGCAGTACGACACGCTGGCCGCCATCCAGGGCAGCCCGGCCTATCTCGTCAGCCGCACCGCCAGCGGCGCCATCTCGCTCGATCTGGCGCTGGCGCAGGCCGCCGACACCGTGCTGGGCAACCTGTTCCCCGTGCAGAAGGCGCGCTTCGACGCGATCGTCACGGCCCTGGCGGCCACCATCCCGGACGGCGCCGCCAAGACCGCGGCATTGGCGCTGGGGACGGACATCGGGCAGACCGTCTACGGCATCCGCGCCACCGACGGATCGGGCACGTTCGTCGATTACACGGGCAGCTCGGTCCTGGGCAAATGGCGGCCGACCGGGCCGATGTATCTGGTCGCCGAAGACCCGCAATGGGGCGCCGTGACGCCCTTCGCGCTCGACAGCGGCAGCCAGTTCCGTCCTGCCGCCCCGCCTGACCTCGCGTCGCCCGAATACGCGGCGGCGCTGAACGAGGTCCAGAGCCTCGGCAGCGCCACCAGCACCACGCGCACCGCGGACCAGACGCAGGCGGCGCAGTTCTGGGCCGACGGGCGGGGCAGCTTCACGCCGCCCGGCCACTGGGTGCAGATCGCCGAGCAGGTCGCGCTGCAGAAGGGCAACAGCCTGGCCGACAACGTGCGGCTGTTCGCGCAGTTGAACGTGGCGATGGCCGACTCCGCCATCGTCGCATGGGACGCCAAATACACCTACGGCACCTGGCGCCCGCAGGACGCGATCCACAACGCCGACCAGGACAACAACGCCGCCACCACGGCCGACCCCAACTGGACGTCGCTGATCATAGCGCCGTCGCACCCGGACTTCGTATCGGGTCATTCGACCTTCGGCGCCGCGGCCTCGACCGTGCTGGCCAACGCCTTCGGCGACGCCACGTCGTTCGGTACTAGTTCCAGCACGCTGCCGGGCGTGACGCGCAGCTTCACCAGCTTCAGCCAGGCGGCCCTCGAGGCCGGGCGCAGCCGCATCTATGCCGGCATCCACACGGAAACCGCCGACGCCGCCGGGCTCGTGCTGGGCAAACAGGTGGCGGGCGCGGTGCTGACGCGCTTCTCGTTGAGCACGGACAAGCAGGCGCCGACGGTGGTGGCGCCGGCCACCCCGGCCGTGAGCAGCGCGAACCTGGTGCTGGCCGGCACGATCGTCGACAACATCTCGGGCGTCGCGTCCGCCACCGTCAGCATCGACGGCGCCGCGGCGACGAAGCTCGCGCTGGACGCGACCGGCAGGTTCAGCGTGACCACGGCGTTCAAGACGGACGGCACGGCGGACGGCGCGCATGCCATCGTCATCAACACCCGCGACGTTGCCGGCAACGTCGCCGCCCCGTTCACCCGCGCCTTCACGCTGGACACGAAGCTGCCCGTCATCGCCCTGACCAGCCTGGCCGCCGGCGACGCGCTGACCGGCAGCAGCCGTTTGACCGGCATGGCGGACCCGACAGGCTCGTCGCTGGTGTCGCTCAGCCTGTCGATCGACGGCGGCAAGGCGGCGCCGGTGACGTTCGACACCGCCACCGGGGCCTTCGACCAGGCGCTGCCGATCGCCAACCTGGCCGTCGGCGCGCACAGCCTGGTGCTGACGGCGACCGACGCGGCCGGCAATGCCGGCACGCTCACGCGGTCGGTTTCGGTGCAGGCGCTGGCGGCGTTCACGGTGGCCAAGGCGACGCCTTCGGACGGCTCGACCGACGTCGGCACGACGCAGCGGCCGCAGGTGTTCTTCACCCGCGCGGTGAACGCCGCCACGCTGACGGCCAGCAGCTTCTACGCGACGGGCGCCGACGGCTCGGTGCTCGCCACCACCATCGTGCCCGCGGCCGACGGCAGCTTCGCCTGGCTGTTCTTCGTCAGCCCGATGCCCGGCGGCGCGGCCGTCACCATCCATGTCGTCGGCTCCAGCATCCGGGCCGCGGCCGACGGGGTGTTCCTGGACGGCGACGGCAACGGGACGCCGGGCGGGGACTTCACGTTCAGCTACACGACCGTCAGCCTGGCGCCCGTCACCGGCACGAAGCTGGTCGGCCGCGTGGTGGACCCGGGCCCGGACAACGTGCCGATGACCTTCGACGACATCGGCCGCGGACCGGACGGGATCCTGCACACGGCCGACGACGTCTTCAAGCTGCCGATCGCCAACGCGAAGGTCTACATCCTGGGGCGCGAGACGACGGTGGTCTACACCGACGCGAACGGGCTCTTCGAACTGGACGACATCCCGTCCGGCACGGTGAAGGTGGCCGTCGACGGGCGCACCGCGACGAACCCGCCGGCGGGGTTCTTCTTCCCCGAGATGGTCTTGAGCGCCACGATCCGCCCGGGCGTGACGAACACGCTGATGGACACGGTCGGCACCGACGCGTCCCAGGCCGCCAATGCCGGGCGGCAGGAGGTGTATCTGCCGCGGGTGCCATCGACGGCGCTGCAGTCAGTCAGTGCGACGGCGCCCACGACGATCACGGCGGACCAGGCCTCGGCGCCGGACCTGAGCACGGCGGACCGGGCAAGCCTGTCGCTGACGGTGCCGCCGGGCAGCGCGGTGGGCGCGGACGGCAAGGTGCTGTCGAACGTGCAGATCGGCGTGGCCACGGTTCCGGCCGAGCTGGTGAAGGACATGCTGCCGCCGGGGGTGCTGCAGCACACGTTCGACATCACGATCCAGGCGCCGGGGGTTTCGACGTTCACGACGCCGCTGCAGATCACGTTCCCCAACGTGTTCAACGCAGCACCCGGCACGAAGCTGGACGTGCTGTCGTTCGACCACACGACCGGCATGCTGGTCATCAACGGCACCGCGACGGTGTCGGCCGACGGCAAGACCGTGGTGTCCGACCCCGACGGCGGCATCAAGGCGCCGGGCTGGCACGGGCTGACGCCGCCAGGCGCGCCGTCCGACCCGCCGTGCCCGCCCGGCACGACGCCAACGAAGCCGGTGAAGCCCGTCGTCGTAACCGCCGGGCTGAACGACCAGTTCTTCTATCGCGACGGCGACAAGTTCAGCCTGACCATCGGCAACGACGCCAGCAAGATCGACCCGAGCGGCGATCCGTGCTCGCCGACCAACCTGCAAGCCACGCCGCTGATCGTGGACGTGAAGGTGGAGGGCCCGAACGTCGGCGACTTCCTGTCGGGCGACCTCGCGACCACGCAGTACACCCTCTATCCCCAGCAGGTGGAAAACATCAACGTCGCGGTCAAGACGTTGCTCGACAAGATCAAGGATATCGAGAAGGACCGGCTGTACGGCGCAAAGGTGACGATCAATGCCTGGGCCTCCGACGACCCGGCGACGCTGCTGATCAACAACAAGCAGATCTTCATCTACCGCTACCTCGATGCCGCCGATGCAAAGCACGACGACGGCGTCGTCACCATGGCCGACACCACCAACGACGGCGCCGGCGGCGTCTGGCGCATCCGCACGATCGACGACCTGACCGGCGCGGCGGCGCCAACGATGAGCGTCGCGGACACGACGAACTTCTCCAACATCATGCTGCCCGGCGCTGTCTTGTTCGACCCGACTGTCACGAAGAACGGATTGACCACCCAGCTCAAGATCGTGGACCCGAACGGGGTGCAGGCCGGCTCGCTCACGCTGAAGGGCGACGGCGTCAAGCAGAAATACTTCGTGGACCAGCCGGCCTTCCTCGCCGAGTTGACCGCGCTTTCGACGAATGCTGCGCTGAATGCCACGGAGCAGGCGCTGCTCGACACCGCAGCCAAGCGCCAGGCGATCCTGACCGGCGTGTTGGCCCGCATGACGACGCTGACCACGTCGTTTGCAACCGGCCTGGAAGCCGAGGCCGCCGACGGGGCGGACGTGACGAAGTTCAAGCAGTTCGCGACCCCCGCGGGACAGAATGCCTACGGAGATTCCCCGGTCGACAATAACCTGAACGGTGGAACGGTGCCGCTGCTGGGCGTCCGCGCCAACTACTCGGTGGCCGAGCAGAACTTCCGTTTCAGCGACACGCTGAACGATAATCCGGCCGAAGGCATCAACATCTATCTGAAGAACTTCTTCGATGGCACAGACTCGGTCACCGCACAGGCGGTGATCAATGCTGTGGCGAAATCGATGTCGCACGAGATGGGGCATTCGATCGGGCTGGAGCATACCGCAGGGGCCGGCAAGACCACGGGCCTGGCCGGCGCTGCGACCGACGTGATGGCGCAGGGCGGCGACTACACCGGGGTCCGTACGTTCAGCACCTCGGCCGACGCCTACCGGGTCGCAGTGGCGATCGACTGGACATCAGCCCAGGCGCAGACTGCACTGGACTATTTCAAGGCCTATGTGGCTGCCGGCGGCGACTTCGATGCCTTCACCGTCGCCGACGCGCCGATCGGCGCCGTGGACCCGAACCACCCGGCGGGACCCGGCTTCGCTGCCCCGGTCGCATGGATCATGTCCGATCCGGACAACGCCTTCGTCAACGGCTCGCTCGATCTGGGCAGCGTCTCGGCCGACGGCGCAGGCGGCGTCTCCATCGTGCGCAACTTCATCGTCGCCAACCTTGGCGACAGGCCGCTCGTGATCGATAGCTTCGCCCTCAATGGCGCCTCGCCGGGCTTGTCGGTCACCTCGATCGCGCACGGCGCAACGGTCGCTGCCGGGTCGAGTTTGAAATTCTCCATCGTGTTCGACCCAACGTCCGGCGGGGTCGCCACCGGTCGGCTCGTCATGCGCAGCAACGCGTTGGCCGGGGACTACACGGTCAACCTCGTGGCAAAAGGCGTGAGCACGACCGCCGACCTCGGGCTTTCCGTCCCGAACAACAATGCCGGCGGCCAGAAGGTCGGCACGTCTGGCGTTGTGGCAAATTTCGGCACGATCACCAACAACGGCGCCGCCGACCTTGTGATCAGCGGGATCACCAGCACGAACGGCAGCTTCGGGGTGACAAGCCTGCCGGCCGGGCTGTCTGCCGCAACGCCGCTCGTGCTGCATCCCAACGATCATTTCGTCTTTGGCCTCACCTTCAAGCCAAGCGCCGTCGGGCTGCAGCACGGTTTCATCCAGGTCGCCAGCAACGACCCTAACCATCCCGTGCTGAATTGGGGCGTGGTCGGTACCGGACTGGCCGCCACCGGCAGCGCGCTTGCCTACGGCGGGGACTTCGTCGAGCTGGATCAGGCGCAGAACCCCAGCGCGCCCGTCCTGCGCGCCACCACCGACGCGGCCGGCCACTGGTCGTTCTTCCTACCCAGCAGCACAAGCGTGCATTACTCGCTGTTCGATCCCATCAGCGGCTTGATCGCCAGCGCCTTCGAGACGACGGCGGCCAGTGGACGGGTCACCAAGTTCACGCAAAATTATTTCCGTGCGAGCACGGCCAACGATGCCGATTTCGACGGGCTGCCCGATGACATCGAGTTCGCCATCGGCACGAACCCGAAGAGCACCGACACCAACAAGGACGGGATCGACGACTTTACGTCGATCAAGCTCGGCCTGGACCCGCTCGGCGGCGTCTCTCTCCCGTCCGGCATCGTCGCCACCGCCACGCTGAAAGGCCAGGCGAGCGCCGTCGTCGTCGTGGCGGCAGCGGCCGACCCCAGCAAGCTGACGGCCTATGTCGCCACCGGCCTCGCGGGGCTGTCGATCGTCGACGTGTCGCAGTTCAACAAGCCGGAAGTCCGCGCCGAGCTATCGCTGCTCGGCACAGCGACCGGCGTTGCGGTCGATGCCGCCCGCAGCCTCGCTGTGGTGGCGGACGGCGCCGGCGGGCTGCAGATCGTCGACGTGGCGATATCCACCGCGCCGAAGCTGCTGCAGACGGTCGCGCTCGCGTCCCCCGCCTCCCGCGTCGTCCTGCAGGACGGCATCGCCTACGTGGCCAACGGCTCGACCATCTCCACCGTCGATATCGCCACCGGCGAAATCCGCCAGACCTTCGATCTGAAGGGCGGCCAGCTCACCGACCTCGCCTTCGGCGGGAGCACCCTCTTCACGCTGGACGCCAACCGCGTCCTGCGTGCGGTCACCGTCGCGGGCGACCTGTTGACCCCGCGCGGCAGCCTTGCGCTCGCTGTCGCCTCCGGCAGCCTTTCCGTAGCCGGCAGCACCGTCTTCGTCGGCGCCGGCACCGGCTTCACCGGCGGCTTCGAGACGGTGGACGCGACCAACCTCGACACGCTCGTCCTGTCGTCTGGCGTCAAGGCCAACAACATCGGCGGCGGCCCGATGGCGCTTAACGGCTCGGGCCTCGGCATCGCCGTGGGCACGCCGGGCCGGGTCAACGCGCTGGATGTGATCGACGTCAGCAACCCCGCCGACACCAGCAAGTTCATCACCCGCGTCGCCCTGCCCAACGCGCCGAACGGCATCGCCCTGGCCAACGGCATCGCCTTCGTCGCCGACGGCACATCCGGCCTGCAGATCGTCAACTACCTCGGCTTCGACACCAAGGGCGTCGCCCCCACCGTGACCGTCAAGCTCGACGCCGTGGACGTCGACGCGGTCAAGCCCGGCATCCAGGTGATCGAGGGCAGCACGCTGCACATCGCCCCCACCGTCACCGACGACGTGCAGGTCCGCAATGTGGAGCTGCTGGTCAACGGCCAGGTCGTCGCCACCGACCCGGCCTACCCCTTCGACTTCTCCGTCGCCGTCCCCGCCATCGCCAAGGGCGGCACGGCGATCACCGTTCAGGTCCGCGCCACCGACACCGGCGGCAACACCACCCTGTCGGCCGCCACCACCCTGGAGGTCGTGCGCGACACGTTCCCGCCCACCGTCTCCAGCGTCAGCGTGGCCGAGGGCGCCCGGCTGTTCTTCGTCCGCTCCGTCCAGGTTGCGTTCAACAAGCCGATCGACACGACGAAGCTGGCCGCATCCGGCATCGCGCTGACCGGCAAGGGCGCCGACGGCGTGCTCGGCACCGCGGACGACGTCAAGGTCGCCATCACGATCGACACGCGCGGCGGCGGCCAGGTGCTGTCCGTGATCCCCGCAGGCTACCTCGCCCCCGGCGACTACCAGGTCCGGATCGATCCCTCGGTCATCTTCGACCGCGCCGGCAACCAGCTCGCAGCCCCCATCGTCGTCAACTTCACCATCCGGTCCGCCAGCGACATCCGGGCCGCGACCGGCATCGCGGCCGTGGCCACGGCGCCATCGGCCAACCCCGGCCAGACGATCGGCCTGCCGGTCCCGTTCGACCCGAAGACCGCCGTCGCCACCTTCGCGACCATCGATGCGGCCGGCACGAAATCCACCCGCGACGTCGTGGTCTCCCGCGCCGACACGGTGAAGGGCGTCGCCTACTTCACCGTCCCGGCTGACGCCAACACCGGCGATGTCGTGGTGTTCTCGCTGGTCGGCACGACCAGGACCACCTTCGCCGACGGCACGTTCTACCTTCAGATATTGCCCGTCGTGACGGGGGTCTCGGTGCAGTCCGTAGCCTCGGACGGCTCGACGGCGACCGTGCTGCTGTCCGGCGCCGGCTTCATCGAGGGCGGCGGCAGCTATACTTTCGGCGGGACGACCGTAGCCGACCCCGGCGTGAACACCGGTCCGGACGTGTATGCGGGCTATCCGACCTATATCGCCAACAACACCGTGTCGCTGATCGTGCCGTTGACGGACGGTGCGTTCGGGCCTGTTGTCGTGACC
>JAYUCA010000054.1:0-4394 GCA_043740535.1 Rhodospirillales bacterium
GCCGAGCGAGATGCTGGGCAGGATCAGCGCATTCAGCCCCGTGCCCAGGACCGGCGCCCAGCCGAGCTGGTTGGCGAACACCTGGATCAGGATCATGGCAATCCAGAAGCTCGGCAGCGAAAGCCCGCCCAAAGCCAGGACCATGCACAGCGTATCGACCCAGCCATTCGGCCGCACCCCGGCCATAAGCCCCAGGGCCATGCCCAGCACGATGCCCACGACGAAGCCGCCAACGGCCAGTTGCAGGGTGTAGGGGAACTCGGCGGCGATCATGCTGGTCACGGGCTGGCGGCTGCGGAAGCTGTCGCCGAATTCGCCGCGCACGGCGTTGGCCAGGAACGCGCCGTACTGCACCAGCAGCGGGCGGTCGGCGCCCAGCTTGGCCCGGGCCGCGTCCATCGCCGCGTCGCTGATCGGGGTGCCCTGCAGCATCAGCAGCACCGGGTCGCCCGGCACCAGCCGCATGGCGCCGAAGACGACCGTCCAGGTGATCAACAACGTCGGCACGACGCCCAGCAGACGTAACAGGATGGCGGAGGCATTCATGCTGACGCCACTGTCGGTCGGCGCATGGCCCGCCACAACCCGGAAAATGTCGATTGCCCGCGGGCAGGCCTGTCCCCCAGAATGCATGGTGACAGGATGCATGACAGCAACTGTGGAGCTTGCGCGTATGACCAAATCCCGTCTTTCGGCCCGTTCCCCGGCCCTCACCCGCCGTGCTGCCGTGGCGGGCGCGCTCTCGGCCCCCATGCTCGCCCCCATGCTCACCCGGACCGCGGCCGCGCAGGCGCCGCTGACCGTGACCTGGGGCGAGGACGACGCGACCCCGCGCACCTATGATCCGCGGGTCACCAGCTCCCGCCACGAATACCAGGTGATCGCGCAGGTCTTCGACACGCTGATCGCGTCGGACGGGTCCAACAAGCTGTTCCCGGGCCTCGCCACCGCGTGGCAGATGGGCGCGGACGGCAAGAGCCTCACGCTCAAGTTGCGCACCGACGTCGGCTTCCACGACGGCGCCCCGTTCGACGCAGAGGCGGTGAAGTTCACGTTCGACACCATCGCCGACCCCAAGACCGCCAGCGAAGGCGCGGTCACCCAGCTCGGCCCGTATGCCGGCACGACCGTGCTCGACAGCCACACGGTCCGCATCGACTACACGCAGCCATTCGGCGCCGCGATCGCCAGCCTGGCCGAGGGGACCCTGGCGCCGGTTTCGCCCACGGCGGTCAAGCGCATGGGCAACCAGGATTTCGCGCGCGCGCCCGTGGGCGCCGGGCCCTTCCGCTTCGCCGCGTGGGAGCAGGGTCGGCAAGTGGTGCTGGAGCGGTTCGACAAGTACAACTGGGCCCCGCCGTTCAACGCTGGCAGCGGCCCGTCGAAGGTGCAACGCGCGGTGATCCGCTTCATTCCCGACGCCTCCACCCGCGTCGCAGCGCTGGAAGCCGGCGAGATCGACCTCGCCGACGTGACGCCGATCCTCGACATGAAGCGGCTCAAGGACACGCGCGGCTACAGCACCATGGTGGGCAACGCCGCCGGCATCCCCTTCGGGCTGGAGCTGAACGGCAGCCGCGGCATCTTCGCCGATATCGCCGTGCGCCGGGCCATTGCGATGGCGATCGATCGTCCGGCCTTGTGCGATAACCTGTTTTTCGGGCTGATCGGCCCGGCCTACGGCCCGCTGTCTGCCGAGACGCCCGGCTATTGGGCAGGCGTGGAAGCCTACTACAAGCCCGATGTGAAGGGTGCGATGGCGCTGCTGGACCAGGCCGGCTGGAAGCCAGGGCCGGATGGCATCCGCGTCAAGAACGGTCAGCGGCTTTCCGGCTTCTACGGTGCGCCGCCACCGCTGGAGCCGGATACCGCGGTCGAGATCCAGTCCATCGTCAAGAAGATCGGCATGGAGTTGAAGGTCGAGACCATCACCTTCGCCCGCAACCAGCAGCTCGTGTTCGACAACACCTTCGACACACTGCCCGTGCGCTGGATCCAGGCGGACCCGATGTGCCTGGAGAACCTGTTCGCCAGCGTCAACATCCCAAGTCCCGGTCGCTACAAGTATAACTGGATGCAGTTGAACGACCCGGCGCTCGACGCGCTGTTCGCCGAAGGCCGCGCCACGACCGACCCGGCCAAGCGCGATGCCATCTACGCCGACGTGCAGAAGCGCATCATGGAGTCAGCGCTATGGCTCCCGATCCACAACCAGGTGCAGACGGTCGCAACCCGGTCGGACAAGAAAGGCTACCACTTCGCCCGGACCAGTTGGGTGGTGCTGTTCTACGATGTGACGAAGGCCTGATCCGCGGCGTCCCTGATCCTTGCCGCGAGGGCCAGGGCCGCCTCGGCGCGGGCCAGCCCGTCAGGCGCCGCGTCCGGCGCATCCACGCCCGCCTCCAGCGTCGCCAGCATCGCCAGCACCGGCGCATCCAGCCACGGGACCAACGCCGTGGCGTCATCCCGGTGGATTCGCACGGCGCTGGCCTGCGGAACGATCCGGACGGCCTGGTGGGCCCCCACCGCATCGATCTCGACCTCGCCCAGGCCTGGCGCCGGCAGCGTGGGCGGCAGGCAGCGGGACAGCTCGAGGGTGACGACGACCCCGGCCTCGCTCCGCAACAGGATCACCGCACTGTCCCGCTCCGGCCCGAACAGCGCCCCGGCATTCACGCGCACCGACACGAACGGCCCTGGCGCCGCGGACAACACGGCATCCAGCGCCTCGGGCAGAAGGGTGTCGAGCACATCGCCGCCGGCGCCATCGCGCCCTGGGCCCCGACCCTGGCGGATCGCGAGATAGAACGAGCGCAACGCGCCGAAATCGGCAGACGCGATGGCGGAAAGGCCGCGGCGCCCGGCCGCGCTGTGCGCGATCTCGCCCGCCGGCAACAGGCGTCCGCCCCCGGCCCGGGCCGCGGCCGCCATCGCCTCCAACGCCGCCGCGGTCTGGGCGACCGGGGGTGGGCACAACACCAAAGCACCAGCCCGCAGCGCCGCGATGACCGCGTCAGGACGTGCGGCGGGCGGCAGGTCGATCAGCACTGCCGACGCCGGGTCCGACGGGCCAACCAGGCGGATGCGGCCGAAGGGCGCCCCATGGTCGTGCAGGGTCCGGGCCATGGCGCCATCGCCAACGACGGCCAGGGAGATAAGGCTCGTCACGACACGGCGCCCTGCAAGGCGACCACGCGGCCGGTTTCGGCCGAGCGCACCGCCGCCAGCGCGATGGCCAGGGCGGAGCGGGCCTCCGTGGGCGGCAGGCGCAGGGGGCGGGGCTCCCGGATGGCCTCGACCAGTTCCGCCAACTCGCGGGCATAGGCCGGCAGGTTGTGCAGCAGCATCTCGTAATGGCCCGGAAAGTCGGCGCCGGCATCGCCGAAGCGCGTCAGCCCGGTCAGTTCATGGTCGCGCGCCCGGATCGCACCTTGCGTGCCGTATAGCTCGAGCTGATGGAATGCCGGATAGCCCGGCGGCACGCAGTTGACGACCTCGGTCGAGCCGATAGCGCCGCCGGCGAACCGGATGGAGAGGCTGATGAAATCGATGACACCGACGTTGCCCTCGATCGTCACCGCCGTCTCCGCGGTGACGGCCTCGGCCTCGCGCCCGACGAACCATCGCATCAGGTCGGTCTCGTGGATCGCATTCATCATCGGCGCCCCGCCGCTGATGGTTGTGTCCCCGGTCCAATGCCGCGGCGTCCACCACACCTGCGGCCGTCCGCGGGGCCGCCGCTCGTTCTCCCGGATCAGCCGCAACTCCCCGATCTCGCCCCGATCCAGTGCTGCACGAACGTCCATGTAGCGCCGCGTGAAACGCCGGCTGTGTCCCACCAGCAGATGCACCCCCGCCCGGGCGCACGCATCGATCATCCGGTCCGCCTCGGCCAGCGTGGGCGCGATCGGCTTCTCGCACAGCACGTGCTTGCCGGCCGCCGCTGCCGCCTCCACCTGCTCGGCATGCAGGTATTCCGGCGTCGCGATCACCACAGCCGCGATATCCGCCCGGGCCAGCACGGCGCGATAATCGGCGCCGCTGTCGGCGCCCCACGCCGCCGCGGCCTGCCGTGCCACCCCCACATCCGGGTCCGCCGTGGCCCGCAGCACCACCCGGTCCGCCAGGGCCGCCATGGCCGGCAGGTGGGCGGATCGGGCGATCCCGCCGCAGCCGATCAGACCCAGCCCGATCCTCTCCGTCACGACCGCCCCATCATGACCGACCGCCTTTCGAAACGGATTTGCATCCCGCCCGGGCTCCACCCCTATCTGCCGAATGCTGCACCCAGTCTGCCGGCAACACCAGCGCACGCCAGTCGATGGTGTTTACGTCACCTGGCCTTTCCACCACCCGGCATAGTCCGTGCTCGCACGATGTTGTGACAGAGAGAG
>JAYUCA010000055.1:0-15098 GCA_043740535.1 Rhodospirillales bacterium
GCGTCCACAGCAAGGCGTTCGGCGCGAGCATCGCCACCTTGATCGGCGCCACCGGCTGCGCCCAGGCGCCCGGCGCCAACACCATCAGCCAGACCAGCAAACGACTCACCATCCTACCCCCCCTTGCCAGCGCGGATGCGGAGGGTGGATTTTGCCCCCCCCTTGTAGGGTGGAATGCCCTCCGCATTCCACCATCGCCAAAGCACATAGGCGACTTGCGCCGCGGCTGGATAGAAACCTCCTCTGGAGCCTACCATCAGTTGCATCCACGGCGGGCCGATCGTTTCGATGGCAACTTATACCGGGGATCAGGGACCATGGCTCTGCCACGCCGCAAGGGCGGCTCGCGATGACGGCCCATGGTCCCTGAAACTTGATATCAGCCCCAAAACAAATCCCCTGGCGCCAAGGGCCGCGCCAACAGCCCGTCCTCGAACAAATGCCGCAGCGTCGCCGACAGCATGCCCTGGTTCCGCGCCAGCCCATACGGCCAAAAATCCTCCCCCAGCACGGCCCGCGTCCCGGCCAGCTCCGCCGCCGCCCAGGGCAGCGTCGCCTTGCACGCCTGCAGGCTGCCCAGCCCGTCGATCGCCAGCGCCTTCGCCGCTTCGAACGCCGCCAGCACCCGCCCCGGCAGCCAGGGATGCGCCGCGACCAGGCTCGCCCGGACGCCGACCAGATGCATGACCGGAAACAGCCCAGTCCGGGCCGCATACTCGCGCTCCACCGTCGGCGCATCCGCGAACAGCCGCCCCACCCCCGGTACCCCGGCCACCACGCAAGGCGGCGGCGTCAAGGCGATGACCCCATCCAGCCGCCCCGCGGCGAATTCCCCATCCAGCGTGGCTCCCGCCGCCAGCGCCTCCACCCGGATCGACGCATGCAGCGCCGGCAACGGCACCACCGGCGTGCCCCCCGCCTCCATCGGGCCCACCACCCACGTCACGTCGTGCCGCCCCACGCCGTATTCGTCCCGCAGCAGCCCCCGCGCCACGACGGCCGCCGTGTCGTCGTAGTTTCGCAGCCCGATCCGCGCGCCAACCAGATCGGCCGGCGTCCGCACCCGGTCTGTCCGCACATAGATCGACGAATGCCGGAACGCCCGCGACAGGAACGCCGGCACTCCCGCATAGAGGCTCGTGCCGTTCGCCACCGCCTGCGCGTGCCGGCTCAATGACAGTTCGCTGACATCGAACTCGGCCGCGCCGAACGCCCGCGGAAACAACACATGCGGCGCCAGAATGCTGCACGCCACGCTGCACCCCTCGATCCCCACCCGCCCATCGAAGATCGGCAGCGTCCGGTCATAATCCCAGAACGCCACACGGAGCGGAATCAAAGGGCCCGCGGCCCTTTGCAGGTCCAGGGCAGCGCCATGCTCCCTCATGCTTCATTGTGCGAAGCAGCGAACCGAGCCTCCTCCTCGATCAGCCCCCAGATCCGGTCCACCACCAGCCCGAACTCCAACGTCCGTTTAACCGGCAATGCGCGTGGCCGCGCAAACCGGACCGGGATCTCCTCCCGCACCGTGCCGGGCCGTGCGCTGAACACGATCACCCGGTCGGACAGGAACACCGCCTCGTCGATCTGGTGGGTGATCATCAGCACCGTCGTGCCGCTCTCGCCCCAGATGCGCAGCAGCTCGCCCTGCATCACTTCCCGGGTCTGCGAGTCCAACGATGCGAAAGGCTCGTCCAGCAGCAGCACCCGCGGATTGACCGCCAGCGCGCGGGCGACGTTCACCCGCTGCCGCATGCCGCCCGAAAGCTGGTGCGGATAATGCCCTTCGAACCCCATCAACCCCGCCAAGGCGACGAACCGTTCCGCCGCCGCCGCCGCTGCCCGCCGCGACGCGCCGTTGATGCGCAGCCCATAGCCCACGTTCTCGATCACCGTGCACCACGGCAGCAGCCCATCCTGCTGGAACACCATCGCCCGGTCGCGCCCCGGCTTCGTCACCACGGCGCCCCCCACCCGCACCACCCCGGACGACGCTGGCAGCAGCCCGTCGACGATCCGCAGCAGCGTGCTTTTCCCGCTGCCGCTGGCGCCCACGATCGAGACGAACTCGCCTTCGGCGACGCTCAGCGTGATACCCCGCAGCGCCTCGACCGAGGCCTTCCCCGGCCGGGTGAACGTCTTGCCAATCCCCACGATCTCAAGCGCGCTCATTCGTGCCGCCACGGCGCCAGCCGCCGCTCCAGCGCCTCGAAGGCCAGGCTTCCCGCCAGGCCCATCCCGCCCAGGATGATCACATAGGCCAGCAGCGTGCCGGTATCGAACGTCTGCTCCGCCGCCAATATCGCGAAGCCGAAGCCGGCGAACGACCCGAAGAACTCCGCGACGATGATCCCCACCAGCGCCCGCGCCCACGCCACCCGCACGCCGCTGACGATGAACGGCAGCGCATACGGCAGCGTCACGGTCGCGAATATCTGCATTTGCGAGGCGTTGCAGCTCCGCGCCACCTCGATCAACTGCCGGTCCGTCGAGCGCAGCCCCACCTCCGTCGTCACCAATATCGGGAACACCGACACCAGCGTCACGATGACGAACTTCGATGCGAACCCCAGCCCCAGCCACGCGATGAACAACGGCGCCAGCGCCACCACCGGGACCGAGTACATCGCCGTCAGCACCGGCCCCGCGGTCAACGAGAACAGCCGGCTCGACGACAGCGCCAGACCCAGCCCGATGCCCATCGCCACCGCCACCGGGAACGACGCGCCCACGGCGCTGACGGTCGCCAGCGCGTTGGTCCACAGCGCGCCCGACCGCGCCTCCCGGATCAGGGATGCCAGCACGTCCCCGGGCGGCACGATCAGCATCCGGTTC
This sequence comes from Rhodospirillales bacterium, assembly GCA_043740535.1. Taxonomy (GTDB): domain Bacteria; phylum Pseudomonadota; class Alphaproteobacteria; order Acetobacterales; family Acetobacteraceae; genus JBBROS01. The sequence continues at coordinate 2,836 of JAYUCA010000055.1, forward strand.
TCGACGATCAGCGTGGCCAGCACCTGCCACGCCACCCCCACGCATGCCAACGAGAACACGACCCGCACCAACGCGGCGCTGCGGGATTGCCCCTCCAGAAAATCCCGCAACCAGCCTACTCCGCCGCCTCGTAGCCGCGTGCCAGGGCCTGCCGCGCCAATCCGCGTGGCGCCGTGACCATCCCGTCATGGAATACCGTCTGCCCGCGCACCAGCGTCCGCATCGGCTTGCCGCGCACGGTCCGCCCGGCATAGGGGCTCCATCCCACCAGGCTCAGCACGTCCTGGTTGCGGATCTCGTACTCCCGGTCGATGTCCACCAGCACCAGGTCCGCATCCAGCCCGGTCGCGATGTCGCCCTTCCGCCCCAGCCGGAACAGCCGGGCCGGGGCCGTGCTGCAGGCCTCCACCACGCGTTCCAGGCTGATCTTGCCCTCGTGCGCGGCCGTCAGCAGCAGCGACAGGTAGAACTGCGTTGACGGCGTACCGGTATGGGCCTTCCAGCCATCGACCCAGCCGACTTCCTTTTCGTCACGCGTGTGGGGCGCGTGATCGGTCGCCACGATATCGATCGTCCCGTCGTTCAAGCCCTCCCACAGGCTAGGGAGGTTCTTCTCCGGCACCCAATAGCTGAGCGCGTAGGATCCCAGCCGCTCGATCGCCGCCCAGTCGCAGCCAAGGAACAGCGCCCAGGGGTTGATCTCGCACGTCACGCGCTGCCCGGCCGCCTTCGCCTGGCGGATCATGTCGACGCTGCCGGTCGTCTGCGTGTGCAGGATATGCAGGTGGCATCCCGCCGCCTTCTGCAGCCGCAGCAGGGTCGCGATCGCCGTCTCCCAGATGACGCCGTCATGCGCCGCATAGGCCTTCGCATAGGCCAGCGCGTCCCGCTCGCCGCGGTCCCAGTATTCCTTCTCGATCACGTCCATCAGCGCCTGGTCGTGCGGATGCACCATCAGCGGCACATCGAGCTTCGCGCACGCCTGCATGATCTCCAGCAGCCGCCCGTGGTCGTGCACGCCGATGCCCGGCATGTGCGGATAATCCCGCCCCGTGTCGACCACCATGAAGATCTTGAACGCCGCGATCCCTGTCGCCGCCATGGCGGCAAGCTCATCGAGGTTGGTCGGGGCCAGGTTGAAGCTCCAATCCACCAGCGCGTTGTCCCGGTACAGCGCATACTGCGCCTCCAGCAGCGCCAGCGTGGTGGGCGGCGGGTTGACGTTCGGCATGCCGACGCTGGTCGTCACGCCGCCCGCCGCGCACTGCATCGTGGCCGTGTGGATGGTGTCCTTGTATTCGAAACCGGGGATCGACCCCTGCCGGTGATGCGAGTGCATGTCGACGATCCCCGGCAGCACCGTCATCCCCGCCGCATCGATCACCTCGCACCCGACGGCTCTGCATGCACCCACATCAGCGCGCTCGGCGCCAGCATGGCCAGGCGCACCTCCGTCTTGGGCGTGCCCTGCGCATGGGCCGCCGATCCCAGGATCAGGCAAACCCCAACCCACAGCAGGCTCGAAACCCTGGTCAACCGTCCCTCCGGCATGCTTCGGACCGAACGCTAGCCTTCGCCCCTTGGGCAGGCAACAAACACCGCAAGCTCGTTATTTCAGCCCGCACTCCCCGGCGAACTCGTCCGCGTAGCCGTTGAACACGCGCTGCCGGATCGCGGTCGCGAACTTCCCGTCGGCGCGCTGCACCACCTGAACCAGATAGAAGTCCTGCACCGGATACCCGTTCGTGTTGAACTGGAACGGCCCGCGCGGCGACGTGAAATCGGCCGCCCGCAGCGCCGTCCGCAGCGCCTCCTTGTCCGATACCTTGCCCCCGGTCGCCTTCAGCGCGCTGTCGATCAACTGCGCCGCGTCGAAGCCGTTCATCGCGTAGCTTGCCGGCACATAGCCGTACGCCGCCTCGAACGACGACACGAACGCCCGGTTCGCCGGGGTGCCGGTGTCCGGCGCCCAGGTCATGCCGCCGAACATCCCCATCGCGGCGATCTGCTGCGCCGGCAGCGTGCTCTCGTCGATGGTCAACGCCGACAGGAACGGGATCGTCGCCGCCAGCCCCGACTGCCGGAACTGCTTCACGAGGTTCACCCCGGACTCCCCGGGCATGAAGGCGAACACGACGTCCGGCTTGGCCGCGCGGATCCGCGCCAGGTCCGCCTGGAAATCGAGCTGCGCCGGCGGCCCAAGGTCCTGATCCAGGACCTCGCCCTTGAAGCGGCTTTTGAACCCTGCGACTGCGTCCCTGCCCGCCTGGTCGTCCGGCGCCAGCACGAATGCCCGCTTCAGCCCACGGCTCTGCGCGAACTGGCCCAACACCTGGTCCACCTGGCTGTTCTCATAGCTGGTGACGAAGAAATTCGGGCTGCACGCCTTGCCCGCGAAGGCGCTCGATCCGGCGCTGGGGCTGATCAGGATCACCCCGGCCCCCGTCACCGGGCGGAAGATCGCGCCCAGCACGGTGCTGAAGATCGGACCGACGACGAACTCCGCCTTGTCCTGCTCCACCAGCCGCGTCGCGCGGGCCACCGCCACATCGGGCTTCTGCTCGTCATCGACCACCACCAGGTTGACGACGCGGCCGCCCAGCCTGCCGCCACGCTGCTTCAACGCGAGCTCGAACCCGTCCCGCGCGTGCTGGCCCAGGATCGCCCCGGGCCCGGACAGGGTCAGCAGCATGCCGATGGTCAAAGGCTGCGCGCCTGGCGCCGCGATGGGGGCCGCCGGTGCAGCCGCCACCGCCGGCCTGCTGACCGCGGGCGGCGGGGCTTCCGCCGGCGTCCTGCCCGGAGCAGGGGTTTCACCGGGCGGCGGCGGACGCACCGGCAACGGAAACTTGAGCGTCATCGGGTCAGAGGTTCCCTGACCCCACGCCCCCATCGCAGGCAGCAGCAAGCACGCGACAAGGATGAACCGACGCATCAAACCCCCCGGGGCAACGACTCTGCGCCCAGGCTACAGGCTGGCGGTTTACGCTGCAAAGCAACCTGCCCCATGAAGGGCGCACGGCGCCCGGCTGCGCAGCCAAAGCACGCGCAAGGCGCCCGCCTGGGCGGCCGGGGCGTCAGCGCCCCGGCCCGGATCGGTCCGCGCAGACCGGATCCGACGGGAAGTCGGGCTACTTCTTTGCCTTGGGCTTCGCCTTGGCTGCAACCGGTGCCGGCGGGTTCAGCTTGTCCTTGATCTGCTTGGCCGGCGAGAACGCCAGCTTCTTCGACGCGGCGATCTGGATCGCGGCGCCCGTCGCCGGGTTGCGCCCGGTCCGGGCCTCGCGCGCCGTCACCTTGAACTTGCCGAAACCGGGGATCGAAACTTCATCGCCCTTCACGGCGGCTTCCGAAAGTTGGTCGAACACTGCCTGGACCAGCTTCTTGGCTTCGTTCTTCGGCATCTCGTGCGAGGCGGAGATGTGGTCGGCGATTTCGATGAGGTTCATTCAAGATTCCCTTCGTGGTGTCGGTATACGGCAGCGCACCTAGCAGGATAGCAAGGCGTGTGTCACCCCGAGGTCAAGCCGGAATCGCTGGTGCAGCGCAGTATCGTGGGTTTTCCACCGCTCATCCACTGCCCGGCCTGGGAAAACCGCCTCACCCCGGCTAACCTCCGGCGGATCGAATCGGGAGGATCAACCCTTGGACGTCCGCGCCGCCGTCGCCTTCGCTGCAGGCCAGCCGCTGCAGATCGAAACCGTCCAGCTCGACGGGCCGAAGTCCGGCGAGGTGCTCATTGAGGTCATGGCGACCGGCATCTGCCACACCGACAAGTTCACCCTGTCCGGCGGCGACCCGGAAGGCATGTTCCCCGCCATCCTCGGCCACGAAGGCGCTGGAATCGTTCGTGAGGTCGGTCCGGACGTGCATGGTCTGGCGCCCGGCGACCATGTCATCCCGCTTTACACGCCCGAGTGCCGGGAGTGCGACTACTGCCTCAGCCGCAAGACCAACCTGTGCCAGAAGATCCGCGTCACCCAGGGCCGCGGCCTGATGCCGGACGGCACCAGCCGCTTCAGCTTCAAGGGCAAGCCGGTGCTGCACTACATGGGCTGCTCCACCTTCGCCAACTTCACCGTGCTGCCCGAAATCGCTCTCGCCAAGGTCCGCAACGACGCACCATTCGAAAAGATCTGCTACATCGGCTGCGGCGTCACCACCGGGATCGGCGCGGTGATCTTCACCGCCAAGGTCCAGCCCGGCGACCGGGTCGTCGTGTTCGGATTAGGCGGGATCGGCCTCAATGTCGTCCAGGGCGCACGGCTCGCCGGGGCCGACCAGATCGTCGGGGTCGACATCAACCCGGCCCGCGAGGCGCTCGCGCGCAAGTTCGGCATGACCGATTTCGTCAACCCGAAAGAAATCGAAGGCGACATCGTCCCCTATCTCGTGGACCTCACGAAGGGCGGCGCGGACCACAGCTTCGAGTGCATCGGCAACACGACGCTGATGCGCCAGGCGCTGGAATGCGCGCACAAGGGCTGGGGCAAAAGCACGATCATCGGCGTCGCCGGCGCCGGGCAGGAGATCAGCACCCGGCCGTTCCAGCTGGTGACCGGCCGCGTGTGGCAGGGCAGCGCGTTCGGCGGCGCCCGCGGCCGCACGGACGTGCCGAAGATCGTCGACTGGTACATGGACGGCAAGATCAACATCGACGACCTGATCACCCATGTGCTGCCGCTGGAACGGATCAACGACGGCTTCGACCTGATGACCCGGGGCGAATCCATCCGCAGCGTGGTCGTCTACTAATGCGAGGGCCCGCTCAGCACGCCCGCGCGCTGCCATGACCGGACAGCTTCGGAACCGCGTCGCGATCGTCACCGGCGCCGCCCGCGGCATCGGCGCCGCCATCGCCCGGCTGTTCGCCGCGGAAGGCGCAACCCTCGTGCTGGGCGATCTGGACGGCCCCGCCGCCGACGCGCTGGCGGCAGCACTCGGGCCGCACCACCTGGGCTTCCGCGCCGATATCTCAGACCCGGTGGACGCCGAAGCCCTGGCCCAGGCGGCGCAGTCCGCCTTCGGCCGTCTGGACATCCTGATCAACAACGCCGGCATCGGCCAGTCCAAGCCCTTCATGGACACCACCCCGGACGACATCGAGCGCGTCATGCGCATCAACCTCACGGGCACGATGCTGTGCAGCCAGGCCGCCCTGCGCCGCATGATCCCCGCCGGCTATGGCCGCATCGTCAGCATCAGCTCCATCTCCGGCCAGCGCGGCAATGTCGGCCGCACCGCCTACGGCGCCAGCAAGGCCGCCATCGAGCTGATCACCCGCGTCATGACCGCCGAGCACGCCGCCCCCGGCATCACCTTCAACGCGATCGCCCCCGGCGCGGTGGAAACCGAGATGTCCGCCACCCTGCACGACGCCGCCAGCCGCCGGGGCTTCCACGAGCGCACGCCACAGGGCCGCTATGGCACCGTCGACGAGATCGCCGCCGCCGCCCTGTTCCTGGCCAGCGAAGCCGCCGGCTACGTCTGCGGCCATACCCTGAATGTCGATGGCGGTTTTGCCACGGCCGGGCTGCTACCGGCCGGGAGGGCAGGATGAAAGCTCGGCCAGAACAACGAACATGAGCGCAACCATGCCCGGCCCCCTGTCCCACCTCGTGGTCCTCGACCTGTCCCGCATCCTGGCGGGCCCCTGGGCCGGTCAGCTGCTGGGCGACTACGGCGCCGACGTGATCAAGATCGAGCGGCCCGGCGCCGGCGACGACACCCGCGGCTGGGGCCCGCCCTGGACCCCGGACCACGCCGGCGACGACACCAGGGACGCCGCCTACTTCCTGTGCGCCAACCGCAACAAGCGCAGCGTCACCGTGGATTTCACCCGGCCCGAGGGCCAGGACCTGCTGCACCGCCTCGCCGCCGGCAGCGACATCCTGATCGAGAACTTCAAGGTGGGCGGCCTGAAACGGTACAACCTCGACTACGAAGCGATGAAGGCGATCAACCCGCGCCTGATCTACTGCTCCATCACCGGCTTCGGCCAGACCGGCCCCTACGCCCCCCGCGCCGGCTATGACTTCCTGATCCAGGGCATGGGCGGTCTGATGTCCATCACCGGACGCAAGGACGGCGAGCCCGGCGAAGGCCCGCAGAAGGTCGGCGTGGCGCTGACCGATGTGCTGACCGGCCTGTATGCCACGACCGCGATCCTGGCCGCCCTCGCCCACCGCGACCGCACCAACGAGGGCCAGCACATCGACCTGGCTCTGCTGGACGTCCAGGTCGCCAGCCTCGCCAACCAGACCATGAACTACCTGGTCAGCGGCCAGCCGCCCGTCCGCATGGGCAACGCGCACCCGAACATCGTCCCCTACCAGGACTTCCCCACCAGGGACGGCGCGATGATCATAGCCGTCGGCAACGACGCCCAGTTCGCCCGCCTGTCGGCCACCGCCGGCCACCCGGAATGGGCCGTCGATGCGCGCTTCGTCACCAACCAGGCCAGGGTCGCCCACCGCCAGGCCTTCATCGATGCCTTCGAGCCGGTGGCCCGGTCCCGCACGACGCAGGAGTGGATTTCCGACCTCGAACAGGCCGGTGTCCCCTGCGGCCCCATCAACACCCTGGAAGACGTGTTCGACGACCCGCAGATCCAGGCCCGCCAGATGAAGATCCAGATGCCGCATGCCGCCGGGGCAGACCTTTCCCTGGTGGCCAACCCGGTCCGCCTCAGCGCCAGCCCCACCAGCTACCGCCACGCCCCGCCTTTGCTGGGCGCCGACACCGTTTCAGTGCTGACCGAGCGCCTGGGCCTGACCGCCGACCAGATCGCCGCCCTGCAGGCCAACGGCCTCGTGTGATCGCGTGGGGTGCGAAGCTGGACTTATACCAACAGCCTGAAGTCCCGACTCCTCCAAAACCGCAGGGTGGAATACGGCGTCGTATTCCACCACTCCACACCGCGAATGTGGACCAAAGAACGTTCCAGCCTGAATGCCGGCGGCAGCGGTCAAGACTTTGGGCACTTGGTATTACAGCCTGCCCGCCGCCACCTTCCGCTCGATGCTGTCCCAGATCGCCACCGACAGGTCCGTCCCGTCGAAGCGCGCCAGCTCCTGCAACCCGGTCGGCGACGTCACGTTGATCTCCGTCAGATAGTCGCCGATCACGTCGATGCCGGTGAACAATAGCCCGTTGTCGCGCAGATACGGGCCGATCCGGCGGCAGATCTCCCGCTCCCGCTCGGTCAGCGCCGTCTTTTCCGGGCGCCCGCCCACATGCATGTTGCTGCGCGCCTCGCCAGCCGCCGGCACCCGGTTGATCGCCCCCAGCGGTTCGCCGTCGATCAGGATGATCCGCTTGTCGCCCTGCCGCACCGCCGCCTCGTAGCGCTGGATCATCAGCGGCTCGCGGGACCGCGCGAAGTGCATCTCCAGCAGGCTCGCCAGGTTCTCGTCGTCCTGGCGGATGCGGAACACACCGGCGCCGCCGTTGCCGAACAGCGGCTTGACGATGATGTCCTTGTATTCCGCCCGGAAGGCGCGGATGGCGTCGGTGTCCCAGGTGATCAGCGTCGGCGGCATCAGGTCAGGGAAATGCGTGACCAGCAGCTTTTCCGGCGCATTGCGCACCTGCGCCGGGTCGTTGACGACGAGGGTGCGGGGGTGGATGTGTTCCAGCATGTGCGTCGCGGTGATGTAAGCCATGTCGAACGGCGGGTCCTGCCGCATCAGCACCGTGTCCATCGTGCCAAGGTCCAGCCGTTCGGGCGCGCCGAAACTGTAGTGCGCGCCCGCCTGGCGCTGCACCGTCACCGGCCGCGCGGTCGCCATCAACCGGTCCGTCACGCGGCCCTCCGGCGACGTGCGGCCCTCGTGCAACGACATATGGCGCACCTCGTAATGCCACATCGCATGGCCCCGCCGCTGCGCCTCCAGCATCAGCGCGAAGGTGCTGTCGCCATCGATGTTGATGGTCTCGATCGGGTCCATCTGGACGGCGACCTTCAAGGGTTGGGTCATCGGGGCCTCATCACTGCGGCCGTTGTCGTAAACCAAATCCGCCGCCCGCGGTATCCGCAGGGCGGGAAGCGTGCAGACGGCTGCCCGCGGCAAGCCGGCGCTGGACTTCCCGTAAACAAGCAGCGCACATTCTCGTGATGGATTGGCTGGAGCAGGCTGTTCAGGACCTTGCTGCATTGCTGTCGCGGCTTCTGGATCCGGTTGCGATAGGCGTCGAGGTCGTCAACAGCATCGTCAAGCATCAGCTTGCGGTGTTCGGGATGCCGTTGAACTGGCAGGCAACGGTTATTCCGTCGCTATGGGCGCTGGTGTTGCTCCTGACCCTGCGGACCCTGACCGGCTGGGCGAGGATCGTGGCGATCGTGGTGGTCGTGGTTTCCCTGACGAAGATCTTCGGTTTCCTGCCGGAACGCTGAACGAGCAGGCCCTCCGGGGCCGCAGCCGCCTTGCAACCCCCGCCCCGGATGCTGATCTACAGCGCATGACCCGGCATATCCCCGCACTGTCCGTCCTCGACCTCGCGCCCATCCCCGAGGGCGCCACCCCTGGGGACGCGCTGCGCCGCGCCCGCGCGCTGGCCCAGACGGCCGAGCGCATGGGTTACCGACGCTATTGGCTCGCCGAGCACCACAACATGACCGGCATCGCCAGCGCCGCCACCGCCGTGGCGATCGGCTTCGTCGCCGAGGGCACCAGCACCATCCGCGTCGGCTCCGGCGGCGTCATGCTGCCCAACCACTCCCCCCTGGTCATCGCCGAGCAGTTCGGCACGCTGGCCTCGCTCTATCCCGGCCGTATCGACCTCGGCGTCGGCCGCGCCCCCGGGACGGACCAGCGCACGCTGCGCGCCCTCCGCCGGGACCCGTCGGCCGCCGAACGCTTTCCGCAGGACGTGCGAGAACTGCAGGCCCTGCTCGGCCCGGTCCAGCCTGGCCAGGCGATCCAGGCCGTGCCCGGCGGCGGCACCGACGTGCCGCTGTGGATCCTCGGCTCCAGCCTGTTCGGCGCACAGCTCGCCGCAGCCTTCGGCCTGCCCTACGCCTTCGCCTCGCACTTCGCGCCCGAGGCGTTGATGCCGGCGCTCCAGACATATCGCGCCCACTTCCAGCCCGGCCAGATCGAGCGCCCGCACGCGATGGTCGGCGTCAACATCGTCGCCGCCGAGACCGACGCCGCCGCCCGCCGGCTGTTCACCTCGATGCAACAGAGCTTTGCGAACATCTTCCGCAACGCCCGCGGCCGCCTGCCGCCCCCTGTCGACGATATCGAGACCTATTGGTCGCCGATGGAGAAGCACCAGGCAGGCGGCATGCTGGCCTGCTCGATCGTCGGCGCCCGCGACACGGTCCGCCGCGGCCTGGAGCAGTTGATCGCCGAAACCGGCGCCGACGAACTGATGGTCGCCGCCGCCATCCACGACAACGACGCGCGCCTCCGCTCCTACGAAATCGTGGCCGAGGTTCATGCCAGCCTCCGGCATGACCCGGCGCTCAGCCCGATCGCGGCATAGACCCCCGTACGCTCTCGTAGACCAGCATCTGCTCGCCGCCGCGGCTGAACGCGTCGCATTCCCGCATTCCGATCGCGCCCAGAACGGTGCGGCTGCCGATATTCGTCTCCCGCGCCACCGCAACGACGCGCCGCAGCCCGCCCTGGTCATGCCCGAACCGCAGCGCCGCGCCGGCCGCCTCCCGCGCCAGCCCATGCCCGCGGCTTTCGGGCGTGAAGGCGAAACGCAGCCCAACGCCACGCCCGTCCGGCCGCTCGTGCAGACCCGTCAGCCCGACCGAGTGCCCGGTGTTCGCGTCCCGCACCATCCACATGCCGATACCGGAGCGTGCCCAGAACGCGGTGTCCTCGGCCAGCTCGTCGGCCACCTGCACGGCGCTGCGCACGCCGCCCAGCATTTGGGCGAACACGCGCGGATCGCCCTTCAGCGCCTGCAGGTCGGCCAGGTCCGTCCAGGCCACCGGCGACAGCACCAGGCGGCCCGTCCGCAGTATGCGCGATGCACTCACCTCACCGCTGGAGCGGCCGGTACTTGATCCGATGCGGCTCGGTGCTGTCCGCGCCCAGGCGTCGTCGCTTGTCCTCTTCGTAGGCCTGGAAGTTGCCCTCGAACCACTCGACGTGGCTGTCGCCCTCGAAGGCCAGGATATGCGTCGCCAGCCGGTCCAGGAACCAGCGGTCATGGCTGATGATCACCGCGCAGCCGGCGAATTCCGCCAGCGCCTCCTCCAGCGCCCGCAGCGTGTCGATGTCCAGGTCGTTCGTCGGCTCATCGAGCAGGATCACGTTGCTCTCAGACTTCAGCATCTTGGCCAGATGCACCCGGTTGCGCTCGCCGCCCGACAGGATGCCGACCCGTTTCTGCTGGTCGCTGCCCTTGAAGTTGAACGCCCCCACATAGGCCCGCGACGGCACCGCACGCTTGCCGAGGTAGATGACGTCCGTGCCGCCGCTGATCTCCTGCCAGACCGTCATATCCGGATCCAGGCTGTCGCGGCTCTGGTCCACATAGCCCAGCTTCACCGTCTCGCCGACCTTCAGGCTGCCGCCGTCCGGCGTGTCCTGCCCGGTGATCATGCGGAACAGCGTCGTCTTGCCGGCGCCGTTCGGCCCGATCACGCCGACGATGCCGCCCGGCGGCAGCTTGAAGTTCAGGTCGTCGATCAGCAGACGGTTGCCATAGGCCTTGCGGAGGTCCTTCGCCTCGATGACCGTGCCTCCCAGCCGCGGACCCGGCGGGATCACGATCTCCGCCGTGCCCGTCGCGCGCTCCTGGCTCTGCTGCAGCATCTCCTCGTACTTGGCGATGCGCGACCGGCTCTTGGTCTGCCGGGCCCGTGGCGAGCTTTGGATCCACTCCTCCTCGGCCGCCAGCGCGCGCTGGCGAGAGCTTTCTTCCTTCTCCTCCTGCTGCAGCCGCTTGCGCTTCTGCGACAGCCAGGTGGAGTAGTTGCCCTCGAACGGGTAGCCGCGGCCGCGCTCGATCTCCAGGATCCAGTTCGTCACGTTGTCCAGGAAGTAGCGGTCATGGGTGATGATCATCACCGTGCCGGCGAAGTCCCGCAGCGTCTTTTCCAGCCACGCGACGCTCTCCGCGTCCAGATGGTTGGTCGGCTCGTCCAGCAGCAGCAGGTCCGGCTTCTCCAGCAGCAGGCGGCACAGCGCGACGCGCCGCCGCTCGCCGCCCGACAGCGTCTGCACGCCCGCGTCCGGCGGCGGGCAGCGCAGCGCGTCCAGCGCGATCTCGATCTGCCGGTCGAGGTCCCAGCCGTCCTCGGCGTCGATCTTCTCCTGCAGCTCGGCCTGTTCGGCCAGCAGCGTGTTCATCCGCTCCTCGTCCATCGGCTCGGCGAACTCTTCCGAGATCGCGTTGAAGCGGTCGATGGCGTGCTTCAGCGAACCGAACGCCTCCATGACGTTCTCGGCGACGGTCTTGGTCTCATCGAGCTTCGGCTCCTGCTCCAGGTAGCCGATGCGCACGCCCTCGGCGGCCCAGGCCTCGCCGCCGTATTCGGTTTCCACGCCGGCCATGATCTTCAGCAGCGTCGACTTTCCGGCGCCGTTGACGCCCAGCACGCCGATCTTGACGCCGGGCAGGAACGACAGCGTGATGCCCTTGAAGACCTCGCGCCCCCCGGGGAAGGCCTTGGTCACGTCCTTCATCACATAGACATACTGATACGCGGCCATGGCGCGGGCTCCTGCGTGCGGCGGTGGGTGCTTTTAGGAGGGTGGGGGCCGCGGGGCAACTTGGGACGACCGAGCGGCGCCGGGGTCCTGCACATACGCTGTCGGGGGAACGCAACGGCATCAGGTCGCGCGGGGCCGCGAACTGAACCTCATCCAGCGGCATCGGCGATGGCATCCCTGATTTCAGTCGCCAGCCGCCACGCATCCATCCCGCCGGAGGCGCGCAGGCACTGCGCCGACTTCGAGGGCTTCACGTTCCATAGGCATCGCGCGCCGAACGTCGACAATGCAGCGTCATACAACAGCTCAAGCTTTGCATTCCATCGCTCGGGGTCACGGGTGTCAACACCGACAGGGATAGCCTCGCCGATCATGACCTCCCGCATCTCGACACCGAGTGAACCTACCCAAAACGGCAGGCGAATTCCAGCATGAGGCGTCCTTATACCAACGACATCAAGTAATGACTCGTCATCGCGAGCCCTTGCGAGTAACTGCTCAACCCACCTTTAGCTGATATCCCAGCGGGGCTGCGAGAAAGCCTATTGACACGGTAACGGGCGAGTCGATTCAAGGTGGTGGTGC
>JAYUCA010000056.1:0-19169 GCA_043740535.1 Rhodospirillales bacterium
CAACGCATGGACACCGCGGCAACAGCGCCGTAACACCAATGAACGAGAGGATCTTCCCATGAACATCATCCAGACGCTCGAGGCGGAGCAGATCGCCAAGCTGACCGCCGTTCGCGCCGTGCCGGAGTTCCGCGCCGGCGACAGCCTGAAGGTCATGGTCCGCGTCGTCGAAGGCGAGCGCACCCGCATCCAGGCCTATGAAGGCGTCTGCATCGCGCGGTCGAACAAGGGCATCAACAGCAACTTCACCGTGCGCAAGATCAGCTATGGCGAGGGCGTGGAGCGCGTGTTCCCGCTGTATGCGCCGACGATCGCCGAGATCGTCGTGGTCCGCCGCGGCGACGTGCGCCGCGCGAAGCTGTATTACCTGCGCGGCCGCAGCGGCAAGTCCGCCCGTATCGCCGAACGCGCCCGCGACGTCGCGCCGGCCGCAGCGCCGGCCGCCGCGACCACGCCGGAGCCTGCCGCCTCCGCCGAATAAGAAGACCACAGGGGGATACGATGCCGCGCACGCTCTTCGACAAGGTTTGGGACAGTCACGTCGTCGATCGGCTGGAGGATGGCACCTGCATCCTCTATATCGACCGGCACCTCACGCATGAGGTGACCAGCCCGCAGGCCTTCGAGGGGCTGCGCCTGGCCGGGCGCCGGGTGCGCCGGCCGGACGCGACGATCGCGGTGGTGGACCACAACATCCCCACCAGCGACCGCAGCGTGGGCATCCAGGAAGAGGACAGCCGCATCCAGGTCGAAACGCTGGAGCGCAACGTCGTCGAGTTCGGCGTGCCCTACATCCCCGTCACCGACGTGCGCCAGGGCATCGTGCACATCATCGGGCCGGAGCTGGGGCTGAGCCTGCCCGGCTTCACCCTGGTCTGCGGCGACAGCCATACCAGCACGCATGGCGCGCTGGGGGCGCTGGCCTTCGGGATCGGCACCAGCGAGGTCGAGCACGTGCTGGCCACCCAGACGTTGCTGCAGAAGCCGGCCCTGAACATGCTGGTGCGCGTCGACGGGCAGTTGGCGCCGGGCGTCACCGCGAAGGACGTCGTGCTGGCGATCATCGGCAGGATCGGCACCGCCGGCGGCACCGGCCATGTGATCGAATACGCCGGCGAGGTCATCCGCGGCCTGGACATGGCCGGGCGCATGACCGTCTGCAACATGAGCATCGAGGCCGGCGCCCGCGCCGGCATGATCGCGCCCGACGACAAGACGTTCGAGTACGTCCGCGGCCGACCCTACGCCCCCACCCACGAGGCGCTGGACCGCGCGATCGAATACTGGCGCACGCTGCCGTCGGACGAGGGCGCGCACTATGACCGCGTCGTGGAGATGAACGGCGCCGACATCCTGCCGATGGTCACCTGGGGCACGAACCCCGAGGCCGTGCTGCCGATCACCGGCGTCGTGCCGGACCCGGCCAGCGTCGCAGACGAGGGCGCCCGCGCCCAGATGCAGCGCATGCTGGAGTATATGGCGCTGACGCCGGGCCAGAAGCTGACGGACATCAAGATCGACGTGGTGTTCATCGGAAGCTGCACCAACGGCCGCATCGAGGACATCCGCGCCGCCGCCGCCATCGCGAAGGGCCGCAAGGTCGCGCCTGGCGTGCGCGCCCTGGTGGTGCCGGGCAGCGGCCTGGTGAAGCGCCAGGCCGAGAATGAGGGGCTGGACGTCATCCTGAAGGACGCCGGGTTCGAGTGGCGAGAGGCCGGGTGCAGCATGTGCCTGGGCATGAACCCGGACAAGGTGGCGCCGGGCCAGCGCAGCGCCAGCACCAGCAACCGCAACTTCGAGGGCCGCCAGGGTCCGGGGGCGCGCACGCACCTCGTTTCACCGGCGATGGCCGCCGCAGCCGCCGTCACCGGCCACCTCACGGACGCAAGGGAACTGGCGTGATGCAGGCCTTCACCACCCTGACCGGCGTCGCGGCGCCGATGCCGCTGGCCAACGTCGACACCGACAAGATCATCCCGTCGCGCTTCCTGAAGACCATCAAGCGCACCGGCCTCGGCGTCCATCTGTTCGACACGCTGCGCTATGACGGCGAAGGCGCCGAGCGGCCCGGATTCGTGCTCAACCAGGAGCCGTACCGCCACGCCGAGGTGCTGATCGTGCACGAGAACTTCGGCTGCGGCTCGTCCCGCGAGCATGCCCCCTGGGCGCTGCTGGACTTCGGCATCCGCTGCGTGATCGCGCCCAGCTTCGCCGACATCTTCCACACCAACTGCTTCAAGAACGGCATCCTGCCGGTCCAGCTTCCGCGGGAGGTCTGCGACAAGCTGATGGAGGATGCGGCCCTGGGCGGCAACGCGAGGCTGACCGTCGATCTGGCCCGCCAGGTGGTGATCCGCCCCAGCGGCGAGGAGATCCCGTTCAAGATCGACGCCTTCCGCAAGCACCTGATGCTGAACGGGCTGGACGATATCGGCCAGACGATGCAGCGGGCGGCCAAGATCGACGCGTTCGAGAGCAGGCAGGTCGACTGGATGCCTTCGATCTCGGTGTAACGAAGGACCAGACATGCCATCCAACAAGAAGCTGCTCGTGCTGCCCGGTGACGGCGTCGGCCCCGAAGTCATGCGCGAGGTCCGCCGCGTCATCGATTGGATGGACCGGCGGCGCCACGTCAGCTTCGACATCTCCGAAGACCTGGTCGGCGGCGCATCGATCGACCAGCGCGGCACGCCGATCACCGACCAGACGCTGGAGGCGGCGCGTTCCGCCGACGCGATCCTGTTCGGCTCGGTCGGCGGCCCGCGCTGGGACAAGCTCGGCTTCGACATGCGGCCCGAGATCGCGATCCTGCGGCTCCGCAAGGAGCTGGACCTGTTCGCCAACCTGCGCCCGGCGATCGTGCTGGACCCGCTGGTGGACGCCAGCACGCTGAAGCCCGAGGTCGTGCGCGGCCTGGACATCATGATCGTGCGCGAAAGCACCGGCGGCATCTACTTCGGCGAGCCCCGCGGCGTCGAGACGCTGCCGGACGGGCAGGAGCGCGGATTCGACACCGAGGTCTACACCACGAGCGAAGTGGAGCGTGTCGCCCGCGTGGCGTTCGACCTGGCGCGCAAGCGCAAGAACACCGTCACCAGCGTCGAGAAGGCCAACGTGATGCAGAGCGGCCTGATGTGGCGTCGCGTCGTCACCGCCCTGCATGCGCGCGAGTATGCGGATGTCGGGCTGTCGCACATGTATGCCGACAACTGCGCGATGCAGCTCGTCCGCAACCCACGCCAGTTCGACGTGATCGTCACCAGCAACATCTTCGGCGACCTGCTGTCGGACCTGGCCAGCATGCTGACCGGCAGCCTGGGCATGCTGCCGTCCGCCACGCTGGGCGCGCCCGACTCGATGGGCCGCCGCCACGCGCTGTACGAGCCGATCCACGGCAGCGCGCCGGACATCGCGGGCAAGGGGATCGCGAACCCGATGGCGCAGATGCTCAGCTTCGCGATGCTGCTGCGTTACTCGTTCGACATGGAGGAAGACGCGGCGCTGATCGAGCGCGCCTGCACCAACGTGCTGGCCAGCGGCCTGCGCACGGCGGACGTGATGGGCCCCGGCACCGCGAAGGTCGGCACCTCGGTCATGGGCGAGAGCGTGGTGCGGGAGCTGGACAAGCTCGCGGCTTGATGCCTGCTTTGCGCGGGGGGCCGGCTTGACGACCCTCTACATCGACGCGGACGCCTGCCCGGTGCGGGAGGAGGCGTTTCGCGTCGCCACCAGGCTGGGCCTGCCGGTGATGGTCGTCTCCAACGGATCCCGCCCGATCCGCCCGCCGGGCCTGCCCAACGTCCGCATGGTGATCGTCAACGACACGCCGGACGCCGCCGACGACTGGATCGCCGAGCGCATCGGCCCCGCGGACATCTGCGTCACCGCCGATATCCCGCTGGCCTCCCGCTGCCTGGCCGTGGGCGCGCGTGCGCTGTCCCATGCCGGGCACATCTGGTCCGAGGCGAACATCGGCAACGCGCTGGCCGGGCGGGAGGTGGCGCGCTACATGCGCGAGATCGGCGCCGGGGGCGGCGGCCATGCACCGATGACGAAGTCCGACAAGTCGCGGTTCCTGTCGGCGCTGGACACCCTGGCGCAAGCGGCGCTTCGAGTACGGCCTGATCCCAAGCCTGTCGGGTCATGACCCGTCATCGCGAGCCGCCCTTGCGGCGTGGCGATCCAGGGGCCACGAGCGGTTCATGTGGCTCCTGGATCGCTTCGCGAAACCGCTCGGGATGACACCAATCGAGAAGGGTCATGGTCCCAGAGCCCTCCAACATCTCGCGGCGTCATGCCTGCACCGCAGCAACAACGTCGTCCCCGGGCTTTCTTGACCCGGGGGATCCCGTCGTAACCGACACGCCCCGGTAACCGGAACGCCGAGCGTCACGCCCCAGGGATCCGCGGGTCAAGAAGGCCCGGGGATGACGTGTCCTACGACGTGACCATTGACGCGCCGTCGGCTTTTGAAGAAAAGCCGCCGATCAACCCCGATCCCCCTTCCGCAACGCCTCGCGCGTCATCGGCGTCCCGCGGTCGTCGCCCTGATCGGCGCCGCCGCGCGCGCCCGGGAACTCGCCCAGGTTCTCCTGCAGCTTGGCCTCGTCCACGATCACCCCCGGCAATGGCCCGGCGTGCAGCTCATCGACCGGCAACTGCCCCGTCGGACCCGCCATCTCCATGCGGACCAGTTCGTCCGCCCGCTCCATGAAATCGGCGTGGTCGCCCGCCTGACCCGCCTCGTCCCACAGCTTGCGCGCCCGTTCCTCGATCTGCGCCGCACGCTTCGGCGTCATCTCCAGCGGATTGTCGCTCATGCAAAAAACCCTCCAATATGGGAGATCAAGCGCGACGCGGCCCGCGAAGTTGCGTCAGACCGGCCCTAACGCATGCCGCACCGCCGGCAGCTCGACGCCTATCGCGTCCCCCGCCCGCACGACGCCGCCTTCCAGCACGATCGCCATCACGCCCGCCTTGCGCACCAGGCCGCCCGCGGCGTCCCGGTCCAGCGTCGCCTTCATCAACCCCGGCTGGAACGCATCGAGCTGCGAGCACGGGTTCCGCAGCCCCGTCACCTCCACCAGCGCCGCGTCACCCAGCCGCAGCCGTGCGCCGCGCGGCAAGCCGAGCAGGTCGATCCCGCGGGTCAGCACGTTCTCGCCGATGTCGCCCGCCTTCAAGACGAACCCCTTGGCGGACAATTCCTCGAACAGCTCGGCGTGCACCAGATGCACCTGGCGCAGGTTCGCCACCGTCGGGTCGCGCGCCACGCGGGACCGGTGCTTGACCGTGGCTCCCTGATGCGCATCCGCGGCGACGCCCAGGCCGGCCAGCAGCGTGATCTCCGGCGCCACCGCCTTGCTGAACCCATGCACCGGGCTTGCCGCCACCGATTCGACCGTCGCCATCGCCATCCCCTGTATCCGATGCGCCGGCGCTACAGCAGGATCAGCCCGCCCCGCAACCCCCGTGCGACCGCATCGGCGCGGCTGGCAGCGCCCAGCTTGGCGAACACCGCCTCCAGGTGGAACTTCACCGTGTGCGCGCTGATGCCGAGCCGCCGCGCGACCGCCTTGTTGCTGAGCCCCTCGCCGAGGCAGGCCAGTATCTCCAGCTCCCGCGGGGTCAGCATCGTGCCGCGCTCCGCGGCCGCGAACCCGTCCGGCGGCGCAGGCAGGCTGACCCGCAGCCCAACCGAGACCGCCCGCAGCGCCGCGTCGAGCTGCGCCGGCGACAGGTCCGCCGGCACCATCCCGCCGGCCCCGACCCGCAGCACGATCTGGTCCGCCGCCACGACGCTGCCCGGGTCGGCCAGCAGCACATCCGCCTCCGCCAGCTCCGTCACCGTGTGCCCGGCAATCGCGACCCGCGCCGCGAGGTCTGCTTCGCGCACCGGATCGGCGGCGATGACCGCGACCAGAAGCGGCGCGAGCCCGGTCCGGAGGCCAACCTCCATCATGCCGCAGGCCTTTCCGCGATGGTGGCGGGCAGCTCGATCGGGGCGCCGCCGCGCAGCAGCCGCAGCGGCACCACCTGGCCCACCCGGTTGCCGGCCAGCGCACGGGCAACGGCGCGGGGGTGCGGGGCAGGGGCGCCGTCGACGTCCAGCAGGATGTCGCCGGGCAGCACGCCGGCCTGGTCCGCCGGGCCATGCGGCGCGAGGCTGATGACCATCAGCCCGGCCTCCCGCCCCGAACTCGCCTGCAGGCCGGCCGGCAGGCCGATCTGCTGCAGCCCAAGGCCCAGCCAGCCGCGCGCGGCCTTGCCCTCCAGCAGCGACGGGATGACCCGGCGCACCGTGCTGGCCGGAATCACCAGCACCCGGCGCCGCGGCCCGAACGTCGACATGCCGAGCAGCCCGCCCGCCGCGTCGAGCACCGGGCCGCCCTCGGCGATGGAGGCCAGCCGCAGGTCGAGCCGGATCAGCCGGTCGATCGTGCCGCCGGCCATGCTGTCCCACGCCGGGCCGACGCGGTGGATAAGGCCGAGCGAAGCTGAAGGCTCCCCGTCCGAGCCGCCCAGCGCGATCGCCAGGCCGCCCACCTGCGGCGCCGCGTCCGCCAGCACGGGTGCGGTGATCGTCAGCTTCAGCACCGCGACGTTGGTGCCCGGGTCGCGGCCGGCCAGCGTGGCGGTGGCCCGGGCGCCGCCTGGCAGCACGACGGGGATTTCCTTGTCCTGCGGCAGGTTCTGCTCGCTGGTGACGACGACGTCCGTCTGCCAGGCGAAGCCGCTGCGCTGGGCGCGGGCGCCAGGAAACAGCGTGACCAGGCCGGGGGCAGCGGCGGCGACACGGGCGACGAGGCCCGCGGACAGGGCGGTGAGCGAGTCGGTCATGGTGGCTCCTTCATCCATGATATGAGCAGGGTTGGGCCGATATGCACCATCGGACGGATGGGGAGGGAACATGCTTGTGCCGCAGGGGGCGCGCACACATGTCTCGATCAAGCTCGAAAGGGGTCCGACATGCGCCGTCTGCTTGCTGGTTTGCTGCTGTTGTCCACGCCCGCGCTCGCCGCCGCCGACGACCCGGTGCGGATCGGCGACGTCAGCACGACGTTCCGGGTGGTGGGCCGCAACGACCGCATCGTCGTCGACCGCTACGATGACCCGCGCGTGCAGGGGGTCAGCTGCTATCTGTCCCGCGCCGAGACGGGCGGGCTGAAGGGCTCCGTAGGGCTGGCGACGGACCCGAGCCGCTTCAGCATCGCCTGCCGCGCGACCGGCCCGGTGGCAGTGCCCGACAAGCTGCCGGCGAACGAGGTCGTGTTCGGCGCCTCGGCGAACTGGTTGTTCAAGGAGATCCGGGTGACCCGGATGTGGGACGGGCCGAAGCGGGTGCTGGTCTATCTGGTCTGGTCCACCCAGGCGCTCAGCACCGGCGGCAGCCCCTACAACAGCGTGTCGGTGGTGCCGGCCGGGGCACCGTAGAACGCTTAAAGGACTGTAGGGTGGGTTCTGCAACCCACCATCTCGGCTCGCCAAGCTCCGGCAATGGTGGGTTGCAGGACCTACCCTACGATGTTCGAGCCATTGACGACCGGGTATGGAACGGTTAGCCTGAGGTTGATAATCTATTGACGGACATGTGATGCCCTTCAGCACCGTGCAGACCAGGACGGTCGGACCGCGCCCTGCCGGTTGGTCGGACAGCGTCACGTTCGATCAGACGGACCCGGCGCTTGGCATCCAGTCCATCAGCCTGACGCTGTCGGCCACGCTTATTAGCGACGTCTCCGTCGAAAGCGGGGAGCTGGCCGCCAGCCAGTTCTCCAGCGTCGATGCCGGCGTGGTCACGGTGCAGCGCCCGAACGGCTCGGCGCTGCTGACGGCGACGCCGACCGTCGTCACCACGGCGACGCTGGCGGCCGCGGACGGCACGCTCGACTACGCGGGTGCGTCCGGGCGCAGCATCACCGGGCAGACGGCGACCGTCGATGCGAGCGTGTCGTATTACCCGGGGACGGGCGCCGCGTCCCCCGATGCGGCCCTGCTGGTGGGCGCCGGCCAGGTGTCGCTGCCGGTCGTCGGCACGGCGCGGGTGTCGGCGACGGGGCCGGGCAATCTGCGGGCGATCTTCCACAGCACCATCGCGGCCAGTGTCTCGACGATCGCCGAGACGACGACGCCGCCGGGCGGAGGCTCGAGCGGAAGCACCTACGGCTCCTTCACGATGATCGCATCAGGGGATGGCACGGTTTCGATATTCCAAACCGGCTTCGTCACCTCCGCCACCCAGTCGCGCGTCGTCGCCCAGCAGACCACAGGGGCGGCGTCCGTCATCTCGGTCAACGGTTTCAACCCGGCCCTGGGCACGCTCTACTCGGTCGAGGTCTCGGTCGATGCCAACAGCGCTGCCTTCGTGGCGGCCGAGAACCTCGACCCGGTGGCCGCATCGGTCACCATCGCGCAGACCGCGACCGTCAGCGTCTTCGGCGCCAACAGCACGCTGTTGGATGCGGCGGCGGTGACCGACAGCACGACGCGGCAGCTTGGCGCCTTCGACGGCACGTGGGACTGGTCCGGCGCGTCCGGCATGCTCGCGGCCCCGTCGACGACGGACGTGTTCTCGCAGCAGTCGCTGTACGACGCGGCGACCCTCGCCCAGTTCACCGGCGCCAGCCAGGTCAGCCTCGGCGTCGCCACCGCCGGGGTCAGCACCATCAGCGGCCCCGGCAACCTGGCCCTCGATGCCGAGCTGAAGGCTGGGGCGATCGTCGGCGTCAGATATGTGTATGTGCCGGTCCCGGCGCCGACGGACCCGCTGTTCGACAAGGCCTATTACGCCGCCCACAACCCGGACGTGGTCGCGGCGGGGATCGATCCGCTGGCGCATTACCGGGCGAATGGCTGGCACGAAGGCCGCAACCCCAGCGCCTGGTTCGACACCAACTATTACCTGACCCAGAACCCCGACGTGAAGGCCGCCGGCGTCGATCCGCTGCTGCATTTCGAGACGTTGGGCTGGAAGGAGGCGCGGGATCCCAGCCTGGTGTTCTCCAACGCGAAATACCTCGTTGCCAACCCCGCCGTGCGGGCCGCCGGGGCTGATCCGCTGGCGGACTTCATGCAGACCGGCCAGACGAAACCAGGCTTCCTGACCGGCGGCGGCGCCGCGGCCGACCCGCTGGTCGATGCCGCCTATTACGACCGGCAGCTGGGTGCGACCCTGATCCCGTCCGGCGCCGCCGCGGGGCAGCAGGCGGCCTGGAGCTACGACGCGACCGGCTGGCAAAAGGGGCTCAATCCCGACGCCTGGTTCGATACGGCGTACTACCTGAACCACAACCCCGATGTGGCGGCCGCGCATATCGACCCGCTGCTGCATTACGAGACGAACGGCTGGAAGGAAGGCCGCGATCCCTCGGCGCAGTTCAGCACGAACAAGTATCTGGCGGCCTATTCCGACGTGAAGGCGGCGGGAATGGACCCGCTGGTGCATTTCGTGGCGTTCGGGCAGGGCGAGGGCCGGGCCATTTTCGCGGCGTAGAAGGCTCGGTCGATCCAAGACGGTGGCATGACCGAGTTATACCAGCGATATCAGGCATTGACCGGTCCGCATCGTCATTGCGAGCTCGTGCGAAGCCGTCCAGGCCTGATCTATCGGTCCTGAATCGCTTCCCAAGGGGCTCCGATGGCGAGTCCGGACTGAGTGCCGCTGCTTGCCCCCCGTCGAATGGTCCCGCGGCGTCAGCCCGAGCCAAGACGCAAAATGCCGCCCCGTCTCGAACTGCCCGGCAGCCACCCGAAGCTCCCGGCTCAACGCGCTGATCGGCCCGATCCCGGGAACCGCCGCCAGCAGTTGGCTCATCGGCGTCGCCTTGTGCTGGACAGCAAGCCTGGCTTCGCAGGCATCCGGCACGTCCCCCCAGCTAGCCGTATATATTCCCATATTTTGGGGTAAAATGCGGGCCCACCCTCGCTCACCCCTGGCAACGACCCCATCTGCGGCTGAGCCCTGGCTCCGGCACGGCCTTCACCGGAGGGATACGGCGGATGACGCTTCGCTTTTCCGCCCTACGCGGATCGGCATGGCTCGTACAAGCACTGGCTACCGGAAATCGCGGGTTTGCACCTTGATGCCGGTTGACAGGCGCTCCGGGCAATAGATGTCCCGCTGCTTCCAGGCGGCATCGCGCTGGTCCGGGGCGCCGCCGTGCCTGGCCTCGTCGCCGCGGCCGGTCGGCAGCACCACCGGCGTGTCCCGTTCGCCCACCTGGCGCAGCAGGGGCGACAGGTCCGTCAGCCGCTCGGCGATCACATGCGTCACGCCGCCCTCTTTTTGCACGCGGCCGTGGCAGGCGATCATGCTGGCGGTCAGCACCAGGCGGCGCTGCTGCTCGAACAGCTTCGGCCAGAGGATCAGGTTGGCGATCCCCGTCTCGTCCTCGATCGTGATGAACATCACCCCCTTGGCCGAACCGGGCTTCTGCCGCACCAGCACCAGGCCGGGCACGACGACCCGCCGGCCGTCCCTGATGTCGGCCAGGTCCGCGCAGGCGATCATGCCCTGCTGCCGCAGGTCCGTCCGCACGAAGCTCACCGGATGATCCCGCAAAGTAAGGCCGACGCTGCCGTAATCCTCCACCACCGTGCGGCCGGGGCGCATCGGGGCCAGCGCCACCGGCGGCTCGATCACCTCGGGCTGCGGCAGCCCGTCGCCATCGGCGGCGGCGAACAGCGGCAGCGGCGCGTCCGACAGCGCGCGGATCGCCCAGATGGCGCCGCGCCGGTCCAGACCCATCGAGCCGAAGGCATCGGCTTCGGCCAGCCGTTCCAACGCCGCCACCGGAACCGCGGCCCGGCGGTGCAACGCCTCGATCGTCGCGTAGGGCTGCTCGCCGCGCATCAGCACCAGCGCCGCGCCGTGCTGCTCGGCCAGCCCCTTCGCCATGCGCAGCCCCAGCCGCAGCGCCAGCAACCGGCCTGGTCCCCCGCCCGCGCCGGGTTCCAGCGTGCAGTCCCAGCGCGAGCGGTTCACGTCCACCGGGCGCACCTCCACCCCATGCTGCTGCGCATCCCGCACGATCTGCGCCGGGGCGTAGAAGCCCATCGGCTGGCTGTTGAGCAGGGCGGCGCAGAACACGTCGGGGTGATGGCATTTCACCCAGCACGACACGTAGGCGATGATGGCGAAGCTGGCCGCGTGGCTCTCGGGGAAGCCGTAGCTGCCGAAACCCTCGATCTGGCTGAAGGTGCGGTCCGCGTATTCCGGCGTATAGCCGCGCGCCACCATGCCGGCGATCAGCTTGTCCTTGAAGTGCGACACGCCGCCCGTCACCTTGAACGTCGCCATCGCGCGGCGAAGCTGGTCGGCCTCGCCGGGGGTGAAGCCGGCGCACTGGATCGCCACCTGCATCGCCTGTTCCTGGAACAGCGGCACGCCCAGCGTCTTCTCCAGCACGCGCCGCAGCTCGGGGGTGGGGTAGTCGACCGCCTCCTTGCCCTCCCGCCGGCGCAGATAGGGGTGGACCATGTCGCCCTGGATCGGGCCGGGGCGGACGATCGCCACCTGGATGGTGAGGTCGTACAGCGTCTTCGGCTTCATGCGCGGCAGCATCGACATCTGGGCGCGGCTTTCGACCTGGAAGGTGCCCAGCGTGTCGGCCTGCTGGATCATGGCGTAGGTGGGCGCGTCGTCCTGCGGGGTGCTGGCCAGGTCGTGCCGGATGCCGCGGTGGTCATCCAGCAGGTCGAAGGCGCGGCGCAGGCAGCCCAGCATGCCCAGGCCCAGCACGTCGACCTTCATGAAGCGCAGCGCATCGATGTCGTCCTTGTCCCACTCGATGATCTGCCGGTCCTGCATCGTCGACGGCTCGATCGGCACCAGGTCCGACAGCGCGTCGCGCGTCAGCACGAAGCCGCCGGGGTGCTGGCCGAGGTGGCGGGGGAAGCCGATCAGTTGCCGGGCCAGGTCAATGGCCATGCAAAGGCGGCGGTCATCGAGGTTGAGGTTCAGCGCCTCGGCGTGCTGTTCTTCGACGCCGTCCTCGCTCCAGCCCCAGACCTGGCTGCTCAGCGCCGCCGTCACGTCCTCGGTGAGGCCGAGAACCTTGCCGACCTCCCGCATGGCGCCGCGGGCGCGGTAGCGGATGACGGTCGCGCACAGGGCGGCGCGGCCGCGGCCGTAGCGGCCGAAGATCCACTGGATCACGTCCTCCCGCCGCTCATGCTCGAAATCCACATCGATGTCGGGCGGCTCGTGCCGTTCGGCGGAGATGAAGCGCTCGAACAGCAGACCGGAGGCGGTGGGGTCGATGCTGGTGATGCCGAGCACCCAGCAGACGGCGGAGTTGGCGGCGGAACCGCGGCCCTGGCACAGGATGCCGCGGCGGCGCGCCTCCTTCACGATGCTGTTCACCGTCAGGAAGTAGGGCGCGTACTCCAGCTGCCCGATCAGGCTCAGCTCGTGCCGCAGCTGCGCCGTCACTGCGCCGGGCACGCCGGCGGGGTAGCGGGCCGGGGCGCCGGCCCAGGTCAGCCGCTCCAGCGTGCGTTGCGCGGGTTCGGTGGGGTCGTCGGTTTCGTTGGGGTATTGGTATTGCAGGTCGCCGAGGTCGAAGCGGCAGCGGGCCACCAGCTCCTGCGTGCAAGCGAGGGCGCCGGGGTGCCGGGCAAACAGCTGCGCCATGCGGGCGGGGGTCTGCAGGTGGCGCTCGCCGTGGTGTTCGAGGCGCCGGCCGGCCTGGTCGATGGTGCAGCCCTCGCGGATGCAGGTCATGATGTCCTGCAGGATGCGGCGCCCGGGATGGTGATACAGCACGTCGCCGGTGGCGATCAGCGGGATGCCGGCGGCGTGGCCCATGTCGTCCAGGCGCTGCAGCCGGACGGCGTCGCCGGGGCGGAAGCGGGGCGCCCCGGCGAGGTAGGCGCGGCCAGGCGCATCAAGCCGCAGCCGATCGAGCCATGCGGCCAGCGCCGCGTCCGGCTGATCCGGGACCAGCACGTAGACCAGCCCATCGCCGCCGGCCGCCAGGTCGTCCCAGTCCAGCAGGCAGCCGCCCTTGCCGGCGCGCCCCTTGCCCAGCGTCAGCAGCCGGCACAGGCGGGACCAGGCGGGGCGGTCGACCGGGTAGGCGAGCAGCGCTGCGCCGTCGATCAGGTCGAGCCGCGCGCCTGCGACCAGGCGCACGCCGGTGGTGCGCGCGGCCTGCCAGGCGCGGACGATCCCGGCGACGCTGCTGCGGTCGGCGACGCCCAGGGCGGAGATGCCGAGGGCGGCGGCCTGGGCGAACAGTTCCTCGGGGTGGCTGGCGCCGCGGAGGAAGCTGTAGTTGGTGGTGACGTGGAGTTCGGCATAGGGTGTGTTCGCCATATGTTCTTATAGCAGACGCTCTGCCGACTCGGGAATGGCCTTATGCCGAGTCTCTTTGAGGATGACCTCTCATCGCGTTGCGGCATGGCGATCCAGGGCCGCAGGATCGCACGTGGGGCCCTGGACTGCTTCGTCGCAAGCTCTCCTCGCAGTGACGGTCGAGGTCAGGAGTGGTGGTCATCGAGCCATGGACTGGGTTATTCCAGGTCATCGCCGGACTTGATCCGGCGATCCACGTGGTTGAGCCGTACCAACGTGGCCGTGACCTGGCCGTCGTAAGGGCCTGGCCAACCTCAAGGCCATAGCCGAACGCTGACGGGCTACTTCCGCGCCTTGCGGGCCGCATACTTGGCGTCGCGCGCGGCCTTGCGTTCGGCCCGGATCGCCTCGTCGCGGGCCGTCTGTTCGGCGGCGCGCGTCGCAGCCTCTTCGGCGGCGGCGGCTTCGGCGACGTGGCGCGCGGTATCTTCCATCGCGCGGCGGACGTCGTCCTCGGCCTTCAGGCGGGCACGCTCCACCGTGCGGATCTCCCGCGCCTCCTGGATGGCGCGGCGCTCGGCGGCGCGGGCCAGCACGGCGGGGTCGTCGGCGGGTGGCCGGGCCTTGAAGCGCTCGATCAGCGCCTTCTTCGCGTCCGCCGCGGCTTCGCGCCGGTCCTCATACTTGCTTCCCTTGAAGGGCATTCCGTCTTCTCTCCGCGTCTTCAGTGCGCCATGTAGCGCGGGTTGCTGCGTTGCGCCATCTATCGCCGCTCGGGTCCGGCATCCAGCAGCGCCAGGTTCTGCTGCGCCAGGTCGCCGGTCGCGCTGTCGGGGGATAGCTGGACGGCGCGTTCCCAGTCCTGGCGCGCGCCTTCGCGGTCGCCGCGGCGCTGGCGCAGGATGCCGCGCTCCAGCAGCGCATCGGCGTTCTCGGGGTCCAGCACGAAGGCGCGGTCGATGTCGTCCTGCGCCAGGTCCAGGTGGTTCACATGCCGCCAGGCCGCGGCACGGAACACCAGCGCGTCCGCCCGGCGCGGGTCCATGTCCAGCGCGCGCGTCAGGTCGTCGACGGCGTCCTGGTAGCGTTCCAGCGTGGCGGCCGCGATCGAGCGGTCGATCAGCAGGTCCGCGTCGTCCGGCGTCATCGTCAGCGCCAGCGTCGTGGACGCCAATGCGCGGTCCGGCTCGCCGGCCATCAGCCAGGCCTGGCCCGCCTGGCCGTAGACCGCGGCCCGCGCGATCGCAGGGGCTTTGCTGCCGGCGGCCAGCTTGTCCATCATCTCCGCCCCGGTGTCCGGCTCGCCCAGTGCGATGATGGCCAGCGCCAGGCAATGGGCGGCCCCGTCGCCGCCGCCGGTCGCCACCCAGGCGTCGGCGAAGGCGCGCGCCCCGGAGGCGTTCGTGTTGAGCATCGACAGGCACCGCTCGTATTCCGCGCTGTCGGCGATGCGCGGCGGGATCGGCGGCACCGGCAGCGCTTCCTCGGTCTCCGCCTCAGTCTCATAGGCGGTCGGGCCGCGCGTCTGCCACCAGACGACGCCGACGGCCAGCGCGAGCGCCACGGCAAGGCCGCCCAGCAGAGCGGTGCGATTCCACATTCGGTATTTATTTTACCCTCAGGCATCGCCGCGGGCAAACACGCTAGGGTAGGATATGATTGCAATGCAGCTTCTCATCTTCGGGCTGGGCTACACCGGCACGGAAATAGCCCGCCGGGCCGTCGCCGCCGGCTGGACGGTGACGGCGACCAGCCGCGCGCCAGAACGGCTGCAACCGCCCGAAGGCGTCCGCCTGGTCGCCTTCGATGACGCTGCCCCGGCGCTGCTGGCCGCAACCCACGTGCTGCAGACCGCCCCCCCGGACGAGCATGGCGACCCGGCGCTGCATCGCTTCCAGGCGCGGGGACAGCCCGCCTGGGCCGGCATGCTGTCCACCACCGGCGTCTACGGCGACCGCGGCGGCGCATGGGTGGACGAGGACACCGCGCCCGCCCCCACCGGCCCGCGCGGCCACCGGCGGCTGGAGGCGGAGCGGGCCTGGACCGCGGCCTTCCCGGCGGCGCGCATCGACCTGTTCCGCGTCGCCGGCATCTATGGGCCTGGCCGCTCCGTGCTGGACGAGGTCCGCACCGGCCGCGCCCGCCGGGTCGACAAACCGGGCCATCTGTTCGGCCGCATCCATCGTGACGACATCGCCGCCGCCGTGCTGGCCGCCATGCAGCAGGACCGCCCGCCCGGCCCGCGCGTGCTGAACCTGGCCGACGACGAGCCCGCCGCCAACGCCGACGTCACCGCCTACGCCGCGCGCCTGCTCGGCGCGCCCGAGCCGCCGCTGGTGGCCTTCGAGGACGCGCTGGCCCGCATGACCCCGATGGGCCGCAGCTTCTGGGCCGAGAACCGCAAGGTGGCGAGCCGCAAGACGCAGGAACGGCTGGGCATCACGTGGCGGTATCCGTCCTACCAGGAGGGGCTGGCGGCCGTCCTGGCGGGGGAGGAGCCGTCCTGAAGCGTCAGTGCGGACGAGAAAGGAGACGCAGCGCAGCCTCGGTGAGATCGATATCGCCGAACGGGTTCAGAACCCGGACACCGCCCGGCGTCGTCCCATCCGCGAGGTCCTCGGTCAGGATCGTGCGGCAGCCGCCTTCGGCCGCCGTGGCCACCAGCAGTGCATCCCAGTAGGACGCCCGCCGGCTGGAGGCCACCAGCAAAGCGCTTCGGATAGCGGTTGCCGAGGCGGCGATCATGGGAAACAGGTCAAGCCAGTCGATAGCCTGCGCCGCGGCGTCCTCGATCGGCATCCGGCCTTTGCGGGTTGCCGCCGCATAGAACTCCGACACTGATTGCAGCGTGAGCCAGCAATCGCACGCCAGCGACATGTCGATGATGCGCCTCGCCATGGCCTGCCGCACACCAGCCGCGTTGTCGATGCTGTAGAACAGGATATTGGCGTCGAGCGTGAACCGCTCACCGGTCATGCAGCGCATCCCGGTCGAGCGGCCCACCCGCGAGCGGCCAGCCTTGATCCATCCGCGCGTGGGTCCGGGCAAGTGCCGCCGCCTGCGTCGCCGAGAGGGTCCGGACATCGGACACGGGCGTCAAACGAGCGACAGGCTTGCCGCTCCGCGTGATGACGAAGTCCTCGCCGGCTTCCACGTCGCGAACCAGGCGAGCAAAGCCCTGATTGGCATCACGCAGCGTCAAAGTCTTCGTCATGGGCCCCACCGCATCCATATGTAGCACTAACATGTCCTACATAGACGTCATTTGCAATGCGTCAGCAACGCCCCGTGCAACCCCTCCAGCACCAGCAAGTCCTCCGCCCGCGACAGCCGGTGGTCCCCGTCCTTGATCAGCGTCACCTGGACGTCCGTGCTGTCCAGCCGCTCCGCCAGCCGCACGGACGTTTCCCACGGCACATCCGGGTCACGCTGCCCATGCAGCAGCCGCACCGGGCAGGCGATCCCGATCGGGCTGCCCATCAGCAGCCGGGTGCGGCCGTCCTCGATCAGCCGCAGCGTCACCGGAGTCGGTTCGCCGTACGGGCTTGGGATCGGCAGCACGCCGTCTCGCAGCAGCGTGGCGCGCTCGGGGGGCATCATCGCCTCCCACATCAGCGCCTCGGTGAAGTCCGGCGCCGCGGCGATCCCGATCAGGCCGGCCAGGCGCCCCGGCCGGGCGAGGGCCACCAGCAGCGCGATCCAGCCGCCCATGCTGGAGCCCGCCAGCAGCAGCGGCCCCTCGGTCAGGCGGTCGATCAGCAGCAGCGCGTCCGACGTCCATTGCCCGATCGTGCCGTCGGTGAAGGCGCCGTCGCTGGCGCCGTGGCCGGAATAGTCCAGCCGCAGGCACGCCGTGCCCCGGTCGCGGCACCATCCCTCCATCGCGACCGCCTTGCTGCCGGCCATGTCGCTGCGGAAGCCGGGCAGGAACACGGTGGTGGGGCCGCTTCCCTCCGTCTTCGCCCAGGCCAGGCGCACGCCGTCGCCGCGGTCCAGCCGTCCTTCCGTCGTTGCCGTCATGCCATGGCCTCCTTCGTGGCCCGTGGTATAGCGCCGCGATGCGCGCCCTCCCACCCGACACCACGATCCTGCAGGTATTGCCGCGCCTCGAGGCCGGCGGCGTGGAGCGCGGCACGGTCGAGATGGCGCAGGCCATCCGTGCGGCGGGCGGCGCCGCCCTGGTCGCCAGCGCCGGCGGCCGCATGGCCGGCGGCATCGAGCGCGGCGGCGGCCGGCATGTGACCCTGCCGCTGGCAGCGAAGAACCCGTCGACCATCTGGCGCAACGCTGCCCGGCTCACGGCGCTGATCCGGTCCCAGAACGTCTCGATCGTGCACGCGCGCTCCCGCGCGCCGGCCTGGTCGGCGTATCTTGCGGCGCGGCGCACGAAGGTCAGGTTCGTGACGACCTATCACGGCGTCTACAACGAAGGGCCGCCGCTCAAGCGCTGGTACAACGGCGTCATGGCGCGGGGCGACCGGGTGATCGCCATCAGCCGCTACGTCGCCAACCTGGTCGTCGAGCGCCACCACGTCGATCCCGCCATCATCCGCGTCATCCCGCGCGGCGTCGATCCCGCAGTGTTCGACCCGGCCCGCGTTCCCCCCGACCGCATGGCCCGCCTGGTCCGCGCCTGGCGCCTGCCGGACGACGCCCCCGTCGTGATGCTGCCCGCCCGCCTGACGCGCTGGAAAGGCCAGTCCGTGCTGATCGAGGCGATGGCCCTGCTGCAAAACACCAGCGCCGTCTGCGTGCTGCTGGGCGACGGCAGGCCCGGCTATGCCGCCGAGCTGGAGCGCCAGGCCCGCCGCCTGGGCCTGGACGCACGGCTGCGCCTGGTCGGACATTGCGACGACATGCCCGCCGCCCTGATGCTGGCGACCGTCGCCGTCTCGGCCTCCACGGACCCCGAGGGCTTCGGCCGCGCAGTGATCGAGGCGCAGGCCATGGGCTGTCCGGTCGTCGCCACCGACCATGGCGGCGCGGCCGAGACGGTCGATCACCTCGTCACCGGATGGCGCGTCCCGCCGGGCGACCCGGTGGCGCTGGCCGCAGTGCTTGACCACGCGCTGTCGATGGGCGCCGCAGACCGCCTGGCGCTGGGCGAGCGCGCCCGGGCCAGCGTGCTGCAGGACTACACGGTGGCGCAGATGCAGGCGGCGACGCTGGATGTCTACCGCGAGCTGCTGTGAACATCCTGGTCATCAAGCTGGGCGCGGTGGGCGACGTCGTGCTCGCTTTCCAGCCCTTTGCCGACATCCGCGCCCACCACCCGAATGACCGCATCACGCTGCTGACCACGGCCCCGTTCGGCCCGCTGCTGGCGGCCAGCCCGTGGTTCGATGCGGTGCGGATCGACGCGAGGCCCGGCTGGTGGGACATCGGGGGGCTGATCCGCCTGCGCCGGGCGCTGCGCGGCTTCGACCTGGTGTATGACCTGCAGACCAGCAGCCGGACCTCGCGCTATTTCGACATGGCGGGCCGCCCCGCCTGGTCCGGCATTGCGCGCGGCGCCAGCCTGCCGCACGCGAACCCGCGGCGAGACCGCATGCACACCGTCGATCGGCAACGCGACCAGCTCGATATGGCCGGGGCGCCGGCCGGGCCGCCTGCGGACCTGGCGTGGCTGGTGCAGGACGCGCCTGCCGTGCCCACGCCGTTCGCGCTGCTGGCGCCGGGCGCCGCGCCGCACCGCCCGGCCAAGCGCTGGCCCGCGGAGCGCTTCGGCCGGCTTGCCCAGGTTCTGCAGGGCAGGGGGCTGACGCCTGTCATCGCCGGGACTGCCGCCGAGGCGCCGCTGGCCCGCGTCATCGCCGGCATCTGCCCCGCCGCGATCGACCTGACCGGCCGCACCAGCCTGCCGCAACTGGCT
>JAYUCA010000057.1:0-17036 GCA_043740535.1 Rhodospirillales bacterium
TTAACCAATCCAGAAAGCCCGGGCCAAACGGAAGCGCTTCCACGCCGCGACGATCCGTGCCCGCGCGGTCCCGGCATTCGCCGCCGAGAACCCTTCCACCAGCCCGGCGGCGTAGCTGCGCTCCATCCGGCCGAGCTGGGCCATCAGGCCGGACACGGCAGCGGTGTCGTTCAGCAGGCCCAGCTCCTCCTGCAGGTCCGCCAGACGGTTCACGAACCGCTTGACGCGCTTCTGCGGGAACAACGATGAAAAGAATTCAGCGGCATAGCGCAGTCGCTTGCAGTCTTTTCGCAGCTCGTGCAGCGCCGGGATCGGCAGATCGGCGATGCCTTGCCCGTCGGTCTTCACCCGGCGCATCCGCTTGGTCAGCACGGCGGCGGCAAACACGGCCGTGTCCTGCTGCATGGTTTCGGCGGGGGCGGTGTCATCCCAGGGACGCAAGGCGACGGCGCACGCCACGCTGGCGGTCAGCGTCCTGAAATCCGGGCCTTCGAGGAAAATCCGCAGCTCGGCATAGGCGTCCCGGCGGCGGCGGCCGGCGGCGCGCATCATCGCGGCGCAGCGTTTGTCGCCGGGAAACGTGTCGGCCAGCCGCGCGCCCGTGCCGTCGATGAACACGTCCCAGTCCCGCGCCTTGCCCAGCCGGGCAGCACACAGCTTCAGCGGCGCCGCCAGCGCGTTCAGCTCGGGGCATGACGCGACCTTCCGGTAGATCGACAGCGCGGAGCGCAGCCGCCGGGTCGCCACGCGCATCTGGTGCACGGGCTCGGGCGTGCGCGCCGTCGGCGCCAGCTCCCCCCAATGCAACATCACGTCCAGCAGGTGCCCGGCGATAGCCGCCAGGCTGTCGGTGACGGTCAGGCCGGCATCCACCTGCGGCGCGCCCAGTGCCCGGGGCGGCAGCGGGTGGCCGCGGGCGCCTGCCAGCACCTGCCGCGCCAGGCTGGCCCGCGGCACGCGCAGCCGCAGGTCCTGCGCGATGGCCACCGCCATCGGCGTCAGCAGCGGCGCGGGGCCGTCGAGCGTCACGCGGCAGGCCTGCAGCTGTCCCGGGCCGGCGCCGGGCGAGTCGAGCACGCGGATTTCGACGCCGCCCGGGGTTTCGGGCCGCAGCGTGCGTCGTTGGCCGCGCAGCCGCGCCACCACCACCAGGTCGTCGGGCAGCCGCCGGCCCAGCAGCGCCGGCCGCCGGGCTTCGGCCAGGACGGTTGGCGGACTGGCGGACGCCGCCGCGTCGAATACGGACAGAGTGGCCCCGGTGGGATAGACGCACAGCGCGAGCCCCTGGTCTTCCAGCGCGCCGTCGACCGTGTCGTGCCACGTGAGATCGACCGGAAAGGAACGGCCCGCACGCAGACCGGGCCAGCGCGCCAGCCTCGGCAAGTCGGCCGGGTCGAGCGCGAACTCCAGCCTCGCCACGTGTTACCCCCCGGGCAGGTCGCGTGGCGAGAGGAACCGCACGAGGCGGCCGCCGCCTTCGTTCAGGGTATGCCACGGGCCGGGGATGCTGAACTCGGCCAGCGCGCCGGACGGGTAGCCATCGGCCAGCCTGCGAAGGTCCTCGTCGCCGTAGCTCATCGCCTGCGCCCCGACCAGCTGCATCGCCAGGTCGTGCAGCCCCGGGTTATGCCCGACCAGCAGCACGCTTCGCACCGTTTCGGCGACGTCCTGCAGCGATTTCAGCAAGACGGCCGCCGAAGCGAGATAGAGGCCGTCCATCGGCTCGACCAGGGGCGTCTCGGCCCATGGCTCCAGCGCCTCGAGCGTTTGCAGCGTGCGCTTGGCGGTGCTGACGAGCACGAGGTCCGGGACGAGGCCCAGGGTTTCCATCGCGCCGCGCATCGCGGTGGCAGCCTGGCGCCCTCGCGGGTTCAGGGGCCTGGCGTGGTCCGAAAGGTCACGGTCATCCCAAGAGGATTTGGCATGCCGGAGGAGGAGAAGCTGCCGCATGGGCATCAGACTGCCCCCCTTGGCCGTAGCCCGCAAGACACAGGCTTGCGGGTCGCCGGGCCGGCGCCACCTACCGGGTCACAATTCCGAACGGGAGATGGCGTGGCGGCGAAGGTCAAAACGATGCGGGTCGTGCTGGGCGACCAGGTCAGCCGGGGACTCTCGGCGCTCGAGGACCTCGATTCCGCCCAAGACGTGGTGCTGATGGCCGAGGTGATGGCCGAATGCACCTATGTGAAGCACCACCCGAAAAAAATCGTGCTGGTGCTGTCGGCGATGCGCCACTTCGCCCGGGCGCTGGAGGCGCGGGGCGTGCAGGTGGATTACATCAGGCTCGACGATCCCGACAATTCCCATTCGCTGCGGGGCGAGGTCGTGCGCGCCGCCCTGCGCCACCGGCCCGGCCGGATCGTCGCGACCGAATGCGGCGAATGGCGGCTGGAGCAGGACATGCGCGGCTGGCAGGACGCGACGGGGATCGAGACGGAGGTGCGCGACGACACCAGGTTCCTGTGCCGCCGGCAGGACTTCCGGCACTGGGCCGCGGGCCGGAAGGGCCTGCGGATGGAGTTCTTCTACCGCGAGATGCGGAAGCGGCACGGCCTGCTGATGAACGGCGGCGAACCCGCTGGCGGACAATGGAACTACGACCCGGAAAACCGCAAGCCGCTGCCGAAGGGCATGCAGCCGCCCGCGGTCCAGGGTTTCCCGCCCGATGCGCTCACCCGGGACGTCATGGCCCTGGTGGCCGAGCGCTTCCCGGACCATTTCGGCAGCGTCGACGGCTTCGCGATGCCGGTGACGGCGCAGGACGGCGAGGCCGCGCTGGCCGATTTCATCGCGCACCGGTTGCCGCAGTTCGGCGACTGGCAGGACGCGATGAAAACGGGGGAGGCCACGATGTACCATGCGCTGGTCTCCACATCGCTGAACACCGGTCTGCTGGACCCGATGCAGGCGTGCCGCGCTGCAGAAGCGGCCTGGCGCAGCGGCGCCGCGCCGTTGAATGCGGTGGAGGGCTTCATCCGGCAGATCCTCGGCTGGCGCGAGTATGTGCGCGGCGTCTACTGGCTGAAGGCGCCGGAGTATCGCCACCTGAACGGCCTGGGCGCCACGCGGGCCTTGCCGGGCTTCTACTGGACGGCCGAGACGAGGATGAACTGCCTGCACCAGGCGATCACCGACACGAAGCGCCATGCCTATGCGCACCATATCCAGCGCCTGATGGTCACGGGCAACTTCGCGTTGCTGGCCGGGCTGAGCCCGGACGAAGTCGATGAGTGGTACTTGATCGTCTACGCAGACGCCTATGAATGGGTGGAGATGCCCAATACCCGCGGCATGGCGCTGCACGCCGATGGCGGGATCATGGGCAGCAAGCCCTATGCGTCGTCCGGCGCCTACATCAACCGGATGAGCGACTACTGCCGCGGCTGCCACTATGACGTGAAGACGGCGGTCGGCGGCCGGGCGTGCCCGTTCAACGCGCTGTACTGGGATTTCATCGCCCGCCACCACGACCGGTTCGCGGCCAATAACCGCATGGCGATGCCGGTCCGCACGATGGAGAAGATGGACCCGGCCAGGCTGCAGGCCATCCGTGCGCAGGCCGCAGGGTTCCTGGCGGCGCTGGACGCGGGTGAGGCAGTGTAGCCAAGATGTCGCCGATGGAACGCGGGGGCGCTGCCGGCATGCTGATCAGGTCGGCCGATACCGATGGCGACTATCAAGCGGTCGGCATGCTGATCCGCGAGTACGTCGCGTGGTGCCGGTCGCGATACCGGGACTTTCCCGGCGTCATGGACATGGCATTCAGCCACCAGTCGATCGAGCAGGAGCTGGCCGGCCTGGCCACGGCCTATGGGCCGCCGGCGGGCAAGACGCTGCTTGCCGTCGGGGATGGGGCGGTGCTGGGCTGCGTCGCGTATCGGGTCTTGTCCGCCGGCACATGCGAGATGAAGCGGCTGTTCGTGCCGGAGCGGTTCCATGGACGCGGCATCGGCCGCAGGCTGGCCTCGGCGATCGTCACGGAGGCGGAACGCGACGGGTTCACGCTGATGCG
The DNA here is from genome assembly GCA_043740535.1 of Rhodospirillales bacterium. Lineage (GTDB taxonomy): Bacteria > Pseudomonadota > Alphaproteobacteria > Acetobacterales > Acetobacteraceae > JBBROS01. The sequence continues at coordinate 4,013 of JAYUCA010000057.1, forward strand.
GCTTGATACCGGGCATCTGTTCACCGAGGCGCAGCGCCTGCACCGCTCGATCGGGTTCGCCGACTGCGCGCCGTATCACGACTACCCGCCGGAGCTGGCGGGGATCCTGGTGTTCATGGAAATGATGCTGCCCCGCCGCCCGGCGTTGGCGCTCACACGTCGTGAGGGCTGAGCGCCACGATCAGCTCGGCCGACTTGACGTGCACCTCGGACTCCCGTTCCAGGTTCTTCGGGAAGCGGCTGCGGCGGGACTGGATCAGGGCCTTCTTGGCCTGGTCCTCGTGCCAGTGGCGGGCGGCCAGCAGGGCAGCGTCCCAGCCTTTCTGAAACTCCGCCGAGAACGCGGGGTCCGTCATCCTGGGCTGGCCCTCAGGCGTCGACTGGAACCCGTTGTGGGGCGCGGAACCGGGCCATGCCGGTTTCATCGAGGATGCTGTGGCCCTGGCGGGCGATGCCGTCCTGCGGGGCCATGGGCACGTCGAAGTAGTCCAGCATGGTGGGGAAGATGTTGAGGATCGAGGTGCGGCCCTCGTGCACCGCGTGCACGCCCGTCTTGAACCACAGCACGCTGTCCGGATGGTGGATGCCGGTCTTCATGTGCGGGATCTTGTAGAACAGCTCGTAGAACGGCGCCGTCGTGTTCGACCCTGGCCGAAGCTGGACCTGGGCCGTTTGCGCCACGTTGCTGCCGATCTGGCAGTTGAAGAACAGCGTCCGCTCCGGCGCCTCGTCGAAGCCGAACACCGGCTGACCGTCCATGCTGACGGCGGCGAGCGCTGCGTGGGCTGCGTCGGCGTCCGCCTGGGTGGCGAACAGCGCCGAATACTGGTGCGCCATCACCGGCAGCGTGCGGGTGGGGTGCAGGTCCAGCCCGGCCAGCAGCCCGTCGATGTTGCGCGGACGGTAGTAGCGCTTGCCCGCGCCCTCGTTCGGCTGCTGGCTGAGCGCCGTCGACAGCACCAGCGTGACGCCTTCACGCTCCAGCGCGAAGAAGTCGCCGAGGATGCGGTCCATCTCCTTGTAGCCGAACAGGATGGCGTGCTGGTGCACGGGGTCGTCCAGGTCGTCCTGCGGCAGGTCGAACTTGCCGGGTTCCAGCAGGTGGAAGTAGGCGTGCTGGAAGTGCGCGGTGCTGTTCAGGAAGAACGACGCGAAGGCGGGGCGGTTGCGCTTCCACAGCTTCAGGAAGATGTCGAGCTGCAGCTTGTCCAGCAGGGCGGCGCGCTTCCAGCCCACGCCGCGGTTGCTGATCTCGGCCACAAGCTGCTCGACGATGGCCATCACGGTGCCGGTGCGCAGGCCGTTGCGGACCAGGAACTTGGCGAAGTCGATGTAGTCGGCGCGGGAGACGGCGGCGCCGGCGTTGCTGTTTTCCTGCACCTTGCTGACGATGATCTTCTGGTAGGCGGCCAGCTCGGCCGGGAAGGGCCGTTCGGTCATGCACCAGGGGTCCGGCAGGTAGAACGAGCCGGGGGCGGCGAAGGCCGGGGCGTTCATGCTGGCGCAGTTGCCGACCGGGATGCCGCCATCCAGCAGCGCGTGCCAGACGTCGGTGTGCCCGGCGGTGGGGCCGTCGGTCAGGTGGAAGACCTCGTGCTGTTCATAGCTGAGGCCGGTGTGCAGCGAGTACCACTGGATCCACGGTTCGAGGAAGCGTGGGTCCGTGACGTCGGCGGCGCCGGTGAACACCTGCGAGGCGTCGTGGAAGCGGCGGAAGTTCGGCAGCGTGCCGTCCGCCATCCAGCGGGCGAGCAGGTCCGGGCACAGCTCGTTGAACTCAATGAACACGATCCGGTTGCCGCCAACGTGCATCGACGTTTCCATCCAGCGTGAGACGAGCGTCATTGCCCTGCCGCAAGCTGAATACCCGTCATGCCGGAGCGAACGCAACTGTCGCGTGCTGCACCTGCTTCATTGAGCCCCGTCCAGCCCCGCGGCATAACGGCGCATGGACATGGCCGGGCGCGCGCTGGAGCTGAAACACGGGCCGCCCGAGACCTGGGGCTGGACGCGGGCGATGCACGAGGCGACCGGCTACCGCTCGCCGGATGCCGAGTATGAGGGCGCGGCCTTGTCGCTGGTCCCGGCGGGGACGCGCTGGCTGGACCTGGGATGCGGGCGGGCGCCGTTCCCGCACAACCCGCGCCTGTGCGCGCTGCTGTCCGCCCGTGCCGGGCTGCTGGTGGGGGTCGATGCCAGCGCCAACGTGCTGGACAACCCCTATCTGCATCAGCGGGTCCGCAGCCCGATCGAGACGTTTGCCGCGGCCGAAGTCTTCGATGTCGTCACGCTTCGCATGGTCGCCGAGCACCTGGCCCGGCCGGTCCCGGTCGCCCAGGCGCTGGCCCGGCTCGTGCGGCCCGGGGGGACGGTGCTGATTTACACCGTGCATCGCTGGTCGCCGACCGCGATGCTGGGGGCAGCGTTCCCGCATCGGCTGCATCGTTTGGCGATGCGACGGCTGTTCAGCGGCGAGGACCGCGACGTGTTCCCCGCCCATTACCGGATGAACACCCGGCGCGCGCTGGACACCTTTATGGCGGGCGCCGGGTTCGAGCCGGGCGGCACGCGGCTGCTGGACGACTGCCGCACGACGCAGCGCTGGCGCGTGCTGCATCGGCTGGAGCTGATGGCGTGGTCGATGCTGCGCCGGATCGGGGTCCCCTACCCGGAACGCTGCATCCTGGCGATTTTCACGCGGCGGGGCGGAACCCGCGGCGGGGTAAGCCGCTGATGCCGCATGACAGCAGATACCGAACGGCAGCGCACGCTCGACGAGGCCTTCATGGACCAGGCCCTGGCGCTGGCGCGTGCCGGGGACCGGACGCAAGGCGCGTCGCCGATCGGGTGTCTCGTTGTCATCGACGGGGTGGTGGTCGCGAGCGGCCACAACGAGGTGGGCCTGCGGCATGACCCCACCGCCCATGCGGAGATCGTCGCCATCCGCCGGGCCTGCGAGGCGCTCGGCCGGGACGATTTGCGGGGCGCCACGCTCTATTCGACGCTGCAGCCCTGCGGCATGTGCACGATGGCGATCATCTGGAGCGCCATCGGTCGCATCGTGCATGGCGCGACGCGGGAGGACGTGCATCGGATGTATTTCGAGGACCGTCATCTGGACACGATGAACTTCATCGATGACGCCTATCGCGATGACATCGACGTTATCCGAGGGGTGCGGCGGATGGAATGCGCGGCCCTGTATCATGGCCCGGGCGACGATCCGCCGATTGAGGAGCAGGCTAATATCTGACGTATTCCGCATCGTGGAAACGTGGGGGCGCCGCACCGCGACGCTGCCTTGCGCGGGCCTGCTGCGCCACATTCCGGCCCCTGTCCGAAGCGTGGAGGACGGGCGCAAGGCGATGAAACCGGAGCGGGGGTTGCTCGTTCAGTCACCCAACGGCATGCCGCCGTGACGGAGGATACCATGGTTGACCAGAACCGAGTTTCGGGCGCTATCGATCAGGCCAAGGGCGCGATCAAGGAAGGCGCCGGCAAGCTGACGGGGGATCAGAAGCTGCAGGCCGAGGGCCAGGCCGACAAGCTGAAGGGCAAGGCAGAGAGCGCCGTGGGCGGGGCCAAGGACGCGATCCGCGACGCGGCCAACAAGGCGTAGCACCGGTTTCGCCGGACGAGAGGAACGGGCGCCCCGGTGGCGCCCGTTTTTCGTATGGGCGCTGTGTGGCGGCGGGCCTATGGTGCGGCCGTGTCGTGCAGCGCGGGGTATAGAATTTGATCGACCGGAAGGCCTACCGTGACGCGATGGCCAGGCTTGGCGCGGCGGTCAACGTCGTCACCACCATAGGCGAGGATGGTCCGCGCGGCTTCACGGCGTCAGCCGTGTGCAGCGTGACGGACGATCCGCCCACCCTGCTGCTGTGCGTGAACCGGCACAGCGACAGCCACGATCCGCTGAAGACGAACGGCGTGCTGTGCGTCAACACGCTGGGCGCCTCGCAGGAGGATTTGTCGGGCGTGTTCGCGGGCATGACCGGGCTGCTGGGCGCGGACCGTTTCCAGCATGGCGAGTGGACGACGATGGAAACGGGGTCACCGGTGCTGCGCAACGCCGTCGTGTCGTTCGACTGCAAGGTGTCGAGCGTGACCGAGGTGGGGACGCACACGGTGTTCTTCTGCGACGTGGTGGCCGTGCAGTTCGCGGACCATCACGAGGGGCTTATCTATTTCGGACGGGCTTATCACCGGGTCACGGTCGTGGCCGCATAAGAAAGCCGTAGGGCGGAAAAGCGAAGCGTCATCCGCCTCTTTGGCCGTCCCCATGCGTGCAATGGCGGATGACGCTACGCTCTTCCGCCCTACGCGAACGGCATAAAAGAAAGGCCCGGACAATGCCGGGCCTTTCCTTGGGTGGGGCGAAACTCACATCTCGCTGTAGTTGCCGTCCTTCCAGATGTAGAAGACGTAGTCCGACGCGGTGATGTCGCCCTTCTTGTCGAAGGTGATCGGGCCGAGCACGGTTTCGGCCTTCAGGCCGCCGTGCAGGGCGGCTGCCACCTTCTTCGGGTCGGTCGATCCGGCCTTGGCCACGCCGGCGGCCCAGGTCTGGATCGCGGCGTAGGTGTAGAGGGTGTAGCCCTCGGGATCGATCTTCTTGGCCTTGAACTCGGCGACCACCGCCTTTGCGGTGGCGCGCTTGCGGGGGTCGGCCGGGAAGGTCATCAGCGTGCCGCCGCCGGCGGGGCCGGCGATCTGCCAGAACTCCGGGGTGACCAGCGAGTCGCCGCCGAGCACGGTCACGTTCATGCCCTGCTCCTTGGCCTGGCGGACGATCAGGCCGGTTTCGGTGTGGTAGCCGCCGATGTAGATGACCTCGATGCCGGCCTGCTTCATGCGGCTGACGATGGCGGAGTAGTCGCGCTCCCCGGGGGTGTAGGCGGTGTACAGCGCCTCGGTGCCGCCGTTGGCCTTCAGGCCCTTGAGGGTCTCGTCGGCGAGGCCCTTGCCGTAGGCGGAGTTGTCGTGGAGGACGGCGATCTTCTTGCCCTTGTACTTGGTCGCCAGGAACTTGCCGGCGACGGCGCCCTGCTGGTCGTCGCGGCCGCAGACGCGGAAGGTGTTCCAGCTGCCTTCGTCGGTGTATTTCGGGTTGGTGCTGGCCGGGCTGATCTGCAGGATGCCCTCGTCGCCATAGACCTTGCTGGCCGGGATCGAGCTGCCCGAGCAATAGTGCCCGGCCACGAACACGACCTTGCGGCTCGCCATCTGGTTGGCGACCGACACGGCCTGCTTCGGGTCGCAGGCGTCGTCGCCGACTTCCAGCTTCAACTGCTTGCCGAGCACGCCGCCTTTTTTGTTGATGTCGATGACGGCCTGCTCGGCCCCCGCCTTCATCTGAAGGCCGAACGCCGCGTTGCTGCCCGTCATGGGGCCCACGGTGGCGATGCTGATCTGCGCGCTGGCTGCGCCGGTCGTCAGTACGACGGCCGCAGCCGCCAATAGTGTCCGTCTGAACATTGCGATCCCCTTTATGGAATAGTCCATGGTGAAGCCTATGCGGAACGCCCAAAGGGCGGAAGCCCTCAAGCGTGACCGCCTTCGAGGTAGGCCGCGCGGATTTCCGGGCGGGCCAGAAGCTCTGCCCCGGCGCCGGCCATCGTGATCTGGCCGTTGACCAGCACGTAGCCCCGGTGCGCCAGGCGCAACGCCTGGAACGCATTCTGTTCGACCAGGAGCACCGTCAGCCCCGTTTCGCGGTTCAGGGTCCGGATGGCGCCGAAGATGCTGCGGACGACCAGCGGCGCCAGGCCCAGGCTGGGTTCGTCCAGCAGCAGCAGGCGCGGCTGGCTCATCAGGGCGCGGCCGATCGCCAGCATCTGCTGCTCGCCGCCGCTGAGGGTGCCGCCGCGCTGGCCGATGCGTTCCTTCAGGCGGGGGAACAACGAGAACACCAGGTCCCGCGTGCGGGCGTAGTTTGCCATCTTCACGACCTGCGCCCCCATCAGCAGGTTCTCGTGCACAGACATGCGGGAGAAGATGCGGCGGCCCTCGGGGGCCTGGGCCATGCCCATGTGCATGATCTCGTGCGTCGGGCGCTGGGTGATGTCGACGCCGTCCAGCACGATGGCGCCGTCGCGGGCGCGGGGGCTGCCGCAGATGGTCATCATCAGGGTCGACTTGCCGGCGCCGTTGGCGCCGATGAGGGTGACGATCTCCCCGGCATGGACGTCGAGATCGACGCCTTTCAGCGCCTGGATCGCGCCGTAGAACGCCGTGACGCCGCGCAACGAGAGCAAGGGGTCGGTCATGCGGGGGCCGCCATGCTGTCCGCCACCGGGGCGTCGACGTCGTCGTCGTCGCCTTCGCCCAGGTAGGCGGCGATGACGGCCGGGTCGGCGCGGATGTCGGCGGGCGTGCCGTCGGCGATCCTGGTGCCGTGGTCCAGCACGACGATGTGGTCGGAGATGCGCATCACGACGCCCATGTCGTGCTCGATCAGCAGGATGCTGCAGCCGTCGGCCTGGATGGATTTCAGCAGGCCGCTCAGCTCCTCGCTTTCGCGGGGGTTGAGGCCGGCGGCGGGTTCGTCCAAGCACAGCAGGATCGGGTCCGTGCACATGGCGCGCGCGATCTCGAGCCGGCGTTGCGCGCCGTAGGGCAGGGCGCCGGCCGGATCGTCGGCGCGGGACAGCAGGCCGATGCGGTCGAGCCACGAGCGGGCGCGGTCGAGGGCCGCGTGTTCCGCGCGGGCGTGGCCGCCCAGGCCGACGACGGCGAGCAGGCCAGAGACGACGTTGGGCATCAGCGCGTTGTGCTGGGCGACCATCAGGTTCTCCAGCACCGTCATGCCGGCGAACAGGCGGATGTTCTGGAAGGTGCGGGCGACCCGGGCGCGCCGCGCGATGCTGTGGCCCGGCATGGTCTGCAAGGCATACTCGGCGCCGGGGTGGCGGAGCACCAGGCCGCCTTCGGTGGGGCGGTAGAAGCCGGTGATGCAGTTGAACACGGTCGTCTTGCCGGCGCCGTTGGGGCCGATGACGGCGGTGATCTCGCCCTGGCGGGCGACGAATTGCAGCGCGTTGACGGCGGTCAGGCCGCCGAAGCGCATGGTCAGGCGATCGACGGACAGCAGCGGTTCGGTCATCCGTGGCGGCCTTCGGTGACCAGCTCGGCGGAGATTTCCCGCTTTGCGCCCAGGGCGATGCTGGGCGTGCGGCCGGAAACCAGGCCGCGCGGGCGCAGCACCATCATCACCACCAGCGCCAGGCCGAAGATCAGCATGCGGTATTCGGCGAGGTCGCGGAAGATTTCGATGCCGCCGATCATCACGATGGCGGCCAGCGCGACGCCAAGCTGGGAACCCAGGCCGCCCAGCACGACGATGGCCAGCACGATGGCCGATTCGATGAAGGTGAAGCTCTCCGGGCTGATGAACGCCGCGCGGGTGGCGAAGAATGCCCCGGCGAAACCGCCGAAGGTCGCGCCGATGGCGAAGGCGGTCAGCTTCGTGACGGTCACGTCGATGCCGAGCGACCTGCAGGCGATCTCGTCTTCGCGCAGCGCCTCCCACGCGCGGCCCAGGGCCACGCGGCGAAGGCGGATCGTCACCCAGTTGGTCAGCAGCGCCATGCCCAGGATGACGTAATACAGGAAGATCACGCGATGCGACGGGCTGGCCTCGAAGTCGGTCCAGCCGAGCGACTGCATGAAATGGGCGAAGGTGCCGGGGTCGTCGGTGGTGTTGAACACGAGGCCGAACAGCGTGGGGCGGGGGATGTTGCTGATGCCGTTGGGGCCGCCGGTGATCTCGACGGCGTTCAGCAGGATGATGCGGATGATCTCGCCGAAGGCCAGCGTGACGATGGCGAGGTAGTCGCCGCGCAGGCGCAGCACGGGGAAACCGAGCAGCACGCCCCAGAAGCCGGCCAACAGCCCGGCCAGCGGCAGACAGGTCCAGAACCCCAGGCCGAAGGTCTGCGCCAGCAGCGCGTAGGAGTACGCGCCCACGGCGTAGAAGGCGACGTAGCCGAGGTCCAGCAGGCCAGCGAGGCCGACGACGATGTTCAGGCCCCAGCCGAGCATCACGTAGGTCATCACCAGGATGCCGACGTCGATCTCGTAACGGCTGCCGAGGAAGGGAATGGCGACGGCGACGGCGAGCAGCACGGGGGCGACGTATTTGCCGCTGCGCTTCAGGGTCTCGGCGAAGCGGCGGTTGGTGCGGTAGGCCTGGGCGGCGGGATGCTCCTGCCGCCAGGACAGGATGGCGAGGCGGCCGGCGAACACGGCGGCGACGGCCAGGATCACCAGTGCCGGTTGCGGCAGCAGGCCAAGCGGGCCGTCGATCGCCTCGGTGCGGAGGCCGATCATGGGGCCGAACACGCCGAGGGCGACCAGCGCCGAAAGGCCGGCGTCGCGGAGGGCCGGGTTCATGCTAGACTTTCTCGACGTCCGAGCGGCCGAGCAGGCCGGACGGCATGAAGATCAGCACCAGCACCAGGATGCTGAACGCGGCGACGTCTTTGTAGGCGACGCTGAAATAGGCGGACCAGAAGGTCTCGATCAGACCGATGGCAAGGCCGCCGAGGACTGCGCCCGGCAGGCTGCCGATGCCGCCCAGCACGGCGGCGGTGAAGGCCTTCACCCCGGCGACGAAGCCGATGAAGAAGTCGATGACGCCGTAATACAGCAGGAACATGAAGCCCGCGACGGCCGCGAGCGCCGCGCCGATGACGAAGGTGAGGCTGATGGTGCGGTCGGTGTCGATGCCGAGCAGGCCGGCCATCTTGAGGTCCTGCTCGCAGGCGCGCATGGAGCGGCCGAGCGGGGTGGCCGCGACCAGCCAGGTGAAGACGGCCAGCACCACGAGCGTGATGACGACGATGGCGATCTGCATCCACGAAAGCTGGACGGCGAAGCCCTCGTCGACGAACAGGGTCATGCCGCCAGGGATCAGCGGGGCGATGGGCTTGACGCGGGCGCCCTGGCTGATCTGGACGAAGTTCTGCAGCACGATCGACATGCCGATGGCGCTGATCAGCGGGGCGAGGCGGAAGCTGCCGCGCAGCGGGCGGTAGGCGACGCGCTCCATGGTCCAGCCATACAAGGCGGCGATGCCGGCGGCGAGCAGCAGGGTCAATGCCAGGGCCAGCGGCACGGAGGTGATGCCGATGGCGGACAGGCCCAGCAGCGCGATCAGCGACAGGAACGAGCCGATCATGAAGACGTCGCCATGGGCGAAGTTGATCATGCCGATGATGCCGTAGACCATGGTGTAGCCGACGGCGATCAGGCCGTAGATCATGCCGAGCGTGACGCCGTTGATGAGCTGCTGCAGTGCGTATGCCAACCAGAATCCCCCAAACGCCGCCGAGGCCCAAGAAGCACATGGCTGGGATGTTAGGCAAGCATGCGCGACCGCGGCGTGCCGTCTGCCCTAGCCCTGGGCGCTTCGCTCCCCTACATAACGACATCCAATCAGGAGCAATTCGCAGGTGTTCACTGGCATCGTCACCGGCGTGGGCACGGTTCGCCGGCTGGTCCCGCTGGGCCAGGGCCATGACATGCGGCTGGAAATCGCGTCGCCCTGGGCCGATACCGCCAGCATCGCCGTGGGCGCCAGCATCTCGTGTTCCGGGTGCTGCCTGACGGCGATCGAGCTGGGGGCCGATTCGTTCGCGGTGGACGCCTCGGCAGAGACGCTTTCGAAGACGAACCTGGGGCGCTGGACGGCCGGCAGCCGGATGAACCTCGAGCGGTCGCTGCGGGTTGGGGACGAGCTGGGCGGGCATCTCGTGTCGGGGCACGTCGATGGGTTGGGGCGCGTGGTCGCCGTTGCGCCCGAAAATGGATCGTACCGGGTGTCGGTCGACGTGCCGCGGGAGCTGGCTCGGTTCATCGCGCAGAAGGGCAGCGTCGCCATCGATGGGGTGTCGTTGACGGTGAACGAGGTTGCGGGCACACGCTTCGGCGTCAACATCATCCCGAACACCTGGCAGGTGACGACGCTGGGGCAGCTGCTGCCCGGCCAGGACGTTCATATCGAGATCGACATGCTGGCCCGCTATGTCGCGCGGCTGGCCGATCCGCTGTAAAGAAGCCGCCATGAAATCCGCACTCCTATCCGAATACCTGTCCAGCGCCGCCGAATTGATCGACGAGGCCCGGGCCGGGCGCATGTTCGTCCTGGTCGATGACGAAGACCGCGAGAACGAGGGTGACCTCGTGATCCCCGCGCAGTTCGCGACGCCGGACGCCATCAACTTCATGGCGCGGCATGCGCGCGGGCTGATCTGCCTGGCAATGACGCGCCACCGGGTGGAGCAGCTGGGGCTGCCGCTGATGAGCCAGTCCAACAGCAACCGGCATCAGACGGCGTTCACGGTGTCGATCGAGGCGCGGGAAGGGGTGACCACCGGAATATCGGCGGCGGACCGCGCGCGGACGATCGCAGTGGCGATCAACCCGGAAAGCGGGCGCGACGCGATCGCGACGCCCGGGCACATCTTCCCGCTGATGGCGCGGGAGGGCGGCACGCTGGTGCGGGCCGGGCACACCGAGGCAGCGGTGGACATCGCCCGGATGGCCGGGCTGACGGCGGCCGGGGTGATCTGCGAGATCATGAACGACGACGGCACCATGGCCCGGCTGCCGGACCTGGCCGCCTTCGCGCAGCACCACAACCTGAAGCTGGGCACCATCGCGGACCTGATCGCGCATCGGCGTCGCACGGAGCGGCTGGTGCGGCGCGTGCAGGACGGCGCGCTGCATCATGCGGCCGGCGGCGACTGGAACCTGCATGTCTATGCCACCACGATGGACTATGCCGAACACCTGGCGCTGACGAAGGGCGACGTGTCGACGGGCGGGCCCGTCATGGTGCGGATGCACGCGGTCGACATGGTCAACGACGCGCTGGGGACGCATGAGTGGTCGACCCTGCACGGCTCGATGCGGATGATCGCGGCCGAGGGGCGCGGGGTCGTCGTGCTGATCCGGGACACGCGGCCACATGCGCTGAGCGACCGGGTGCGGCTGCTGGAGGGGCACCCGAAGCCGCAGCATTTCCTGCGGGATTATGGGATCGGGGCGCAGATCCTGACGGATCTGGGGGTCAAGGACATGATCCTGCTGTCGAACACGCGGCGGACGGTCGTGGGGCTGGATGGTTATGGGCTGAACATCGTCGATCAGCGGCCGATCGACGGCGCGCCGGTAGAATAGCATGAGCACCGTCGACGCCCCATTGCCGGCCGCCCCCGCCGTGCCGGGGCCGCCGCCGCACCTGCTGATGATCCGTGCGCCGTACTACAAGGACGTCGTCGACGGGATGACGGCGGGCGCCGAGCGCATCCTGCGGGAGGCCCGTGCCACGTTCGACGTGCTGGACGTGGCCGGCGCGTTCGAGCTGGCGCAGGCCGTCCGCATCGCGCTGCGGGGCACGCAGAAGTTCGATGGCTATGTGGCGCTGGGGTGCATCTGCCGCGGCGGCACGGACCATTACGATCATATCTGCCGGGAGAGCATGGCCGGGCTGATGCACGTGGCGCTGCAGTTCGGCATCGCGCTGGGCAGCGGGCTGCTGACGGTGCACTCGATCGAGCAGGCGGTGGTGCGCTCGGGCCCGGACGGGCACAACAAAGGCGCCGAGGCGGCGGCAGCGGCATTGCTGCAGATCGTAGCGATGCGCCGGCTGGGAGCCGTCTGATGGCTGTGGACGGGCACAAAAGTCACGCCAAGGGGCGGCCGGACGGCAAGCGGCCCCGCACCGCGTCCCGGGTGGCGGCGGTGCAGGCGCTGTTCCAGAGCGAGCAGGCGGCCGAGTCTGCGGAAACCGTGATCGACCAGTTCGTGCGGCATCGCCTGGGCGAGATGCCGGGGCCGGAGCATCAGGGCGGCGGCGGCTTCGAAGAGGGCAGGGCGCCGGATGCGCACGTGCCGCTGTTCACCCGGATCGTGCGCACTGCGGTGGAGCAGCAGGACCGGCTGGATGTGATGATCTCGGCCGCGCTGCCGGCGGATTGGCCGATGAACCGGATCGACCCGGTGCTGCGCGCGCTGCTGCGCGCCGGCGGCGCGGAGCTGACGATGCAGGACGGCCCGCCCTCGCGGGTGGTGATCAACGAATACCTCGACATCGCGCACGGGTTCTTCAACGGGGAGGAGCCGCGGATGGTCAACGGCATGCTGGACCGGCTGGCGCGGGAGTTGCGGCCGCACGAGTTCGAAGCGGCCAGTTGAGCGCGGCGCCGGCCGAGTTCGGGCTGATCGCGCGGCATTTCCGGCCGCTTGCCGGGCCGGGCGGGCTCGATCTGCTGGACGACGCGGCGCTGCTGATGCCGCCGCCGGGGCGGGAGCTGGTGCTGACGGCGGATGCGATGGTGTCCGGCGTCCACTTCCTGCCCGGTGACCCGGCGGACCTGGTAGGCCAGAAGCTGCTGCGAGTGAACCTGTCCGATCTGGCGGCGATGGGGGCTGCGCCGCTGGCGTATCTGATGACGGTGTCGGCGCCGCGGGACACGCCGGATGCGTGGTTCGCCGGGTTCGCGGCAGGGCTGGCGCGGGACCAGGCGGCATTCGGGATCATGCTGCTGGGGGGGGATACCACGCAGACGCCGGGGCCGCTGAGCCTGTCGTTGACGTGCATCGGGCATGTGGCGCCGGGCGGGGCGACGCGGCGGCGGGGGGCGCATGCGGGCGACGAGATCTGGGTGACCGGGACGATCGGGGATGGCGCGCTGGGGCTGGCGGCGCTGCGGGGGCGGGTGGCGGACCCGGATGGCATGCTGGCGGGGCGGTACCGGTTGCCGCAGCCCAGGGTCGGGTTGTTGCAGCCGGGGCTGGTGCGGGCGGCGATGGATGTGTCGGACGGGCTGGTGCAGGACGTCGGGCATCTGGCGCGGGCAGGTGGGATAGGGGCGGAGGTTTGGGCGGCGGACGTGCCGCTTTCGGACGCGGCGCGGGCGGCAGGTGCTGCGTGGCTGGAGACGTGTCTGACCGGGGGGGACGATTACGAACTGGTGATGGCGGTCCCGGCGGGGGGGGCGGCGGGGCTGGTCTCGGC
>JAYUCA010000058.1:0-3599 GCA_043740535.1 Rhodospirillales bacterium
GTCAACCACCTGACGCAGGTCGCGCCCGAAGCATACGAGCAACTGGGCGGCCTGGCGGTGATGAACCCCCCGATCCGTGGCCGCCGCCATTACGAGGCGGCGTGGGAGGCGGTCCGCAACGGCACCGCGGACACGATCGGGTCGGACCACGCGCCGCACAGCCGCGCGGCGAAGATGCGCCCCTGGCCCGAGACGGCGGCCGGGCTGACGGGCACGCAGACGCTGGTCCCCATCATGCTGGACCACGTGAACGCCGGCCGCCTGTCGCTTGCCCGGATGGTGGACCTGATGTGCGCCGGGCCGGCCCGCGTCTACGGCGCGGTCGGCAAGGGCCGCCTGGCGGTGGGCTATGACGCGGACTTCACGCTGGTGGACCTGAAGCACCGGCGCACGATCGAGGACAGGTGGATCGCCTCGCCCTGCGGCTGGACGCCGTTCGCCGGCATGCAGCTCACGGGTTGGCCCATGGCGACGATCATCCGCGGCCACGTGGTGATGCAGGACGACGAGGTGCTGGGCGAGCCGGTCGGACGCCTGGTGAAATTCCGGGGTTGATCGTGCTATCCTGACCATTGAGGCGGCGATGCCCGACGCAAAGCTACGACACTGACTTCTTCTCTTGGACCCAGGATCAGGCCCGGCGGCTGCGCGAAGCCGGTGGGGCCGCGACCAACATGCGTCTTGACTGGGAGAACCTGGCCGAGGAGATCGAGAGCTCGGCAAATCCGGCAGGCGTGAGATCGCCGGCCGCCTGGACACGATTATCCAGCATCTTTTGAAGCTAAGGTACTCAACCGCCGATCTGCCAAGGGCAGGCTGGATCGACACCGTCATGCGTGAATGGGACGCCGTCCGCGGCCTGCTCGACGAAAGCCCGAGCCTGCGGAGGCATGTGCCGGAACTGGCGCGCCAGAAGCTGCCTATCGCACGCAGCACGGCCGCCATCGACATCGAGGCCTATGGCGAAGACGCGACCGCCGGGCTCATCCGGCTGGATCCGGCGAACGATCTGGTCGAACGGGTGCTGGACGACGACTTCATCCCGCACCCGCCCGCATCGCCTACTTCAACGTCAGCTTGATACCGTCAGCGGAGCCCTGCAGTCGGGCGCCCTTGGTGATCTGATCGACGCGGATTTCCACGCCGTTGCCGTTGCGCAGCACCTGGCCGCCGATGCCGGAGCCGACCGTCGCCTCTCCCGTCGCCGCCGCGTAGGTGCCGCTGAAGTCCTGCAGCCGCTTCAGGTTGTAGACCCGGCCCGTTCCGCTGACCTTCGAATAGCCCACATCGGCCACCGTCACGCCGTTGACGCTGAAGTGATAGGTGCGGCCGGCATAGCGCAGCGCGCCGTCGCCCCAGGTGTAGCCGACGCCGGCCGCAGCCCCTTGGGCGGTCATGGTCAGCGTGCCGGACACGGGGCCGGTCACGCCGGGGTCGCGTCGTTGGGCCAGGGCCGTTCCGGGAATGAGCGCCGGCCCGGTGGCGAGCGCCGTGACGGCGGCGATCAGGCAAAGGCGGCGGGAAAAGGACATGTTGGCTCTCTCGTTCTATGGAAACCGTCCGACCCGAACGAACCAGCAGCTGGATCGTTCCCGGCGGCTATTCCGCGAACAGCGATTTCGGCCATCGTGCCGCCTGATACCGCTGCTGCGCCAGGGTTGGCGGCGGCGTGTCGCCGATCCCGCGGCGCCGGCCGGGCAGCAGCCCGGGGTCCGCCCAGCACTCGACGCTGGCCAGGGTTCGGGTGCAGTACGGCTCCGTGGCCGGTTCATCCGCAGGGGCGCAATAGGGATGCCCTTGCTCCAGCCGCACGACCGAGCAGTCCCGCCCGGAGATCGCCGAGACCCCGAGATCGGTCAGGCCCCGCCCGAACACGAGCACGCTGGCGCCCTCGGCCCCCAGCAGCGGGCCCACGGCGGACGTGCAGCCGCAACACGGCAGCACGGCAAGCAGGAAAAGCGGCGGCAGACGCATGAGCCATGCAAGCACGGCCGCTGTTAACAAGAGTTCAGGAGCCGGCGGTTTGCCCTGGCCCGGCGCCGTCGCTATGGTCCGGCCGCAATCGGCGGGGCGGCGAGTGGTAGATATCTTCGACGAGGTCAGCGAGGACCTGAGGGCGGACAAGGCTCAGGCGTTGCTGAAGCGCTATGGCGTGCTGCTGGTGCTGGCGGCGGTGCTGGTCGTTGTTGCCGTCGCCGGTTGGCAGGCCTGGCGCTGGCGCCAGACGCAGCAGGCGAACGCGGTCGCCACGTCGTATCTGGATGCCATGCGCAACAGCGCCGGGCCGCCGGCGGGCGACGGCGCCACGCCGTCACGCGACCAGGCCGTGCAGCAGTTCGCCGCCCTGGCCGCCACCGCGCCCGAGGGCTACCGCACGCTGGCCCGGCTGCGCGCCGCCGCGCTGCGCGCCACAACCGGCGACCTGCCGGGCGCGCTGGGCCTGTGGGACCAGGTTTCGGCCGACACCCAGGCGGATCCGCTGCTGCGCGACGTCGCCAACCTGATGTGGGTGCAGCACCAGGTGGATCAGGGCGACCCTGCCGCCGTCGAGGGCCGCCTGGCCCCGCTGGTGGCCGACGGCAACCCGTGGCGCCCGCTGGCGCTGGAGCAGCGCGCGCTGCTGCTGATGCGCATCGGCCAGGACGCCAGGGCCCGCGACACGCTGAAGGCGCTGCAGGCCGACGCCGCTGCCCCCGATGGCGTCCGCGGTCGCGCCGCCGGGCTGCTGACCCGGTTGGGCGGCGCGCCCGCCGTGCCGCAGGGGGCCGGCGGATGACCCGTCTTACCCGCCGCGCCGCGCTGATGCTGCCCTTCGCCGCCGCCGGCTGCAGCACGATCGAGGACTACTTCGAAACCAGCAAGGACCCGCTGCCGGGCCGGCGCGAGGCGGTGTCCGCCGCCCGCCGCGGCCTGACCATCGATCCCGCGAACACCGCCGCCATCACGCTGCCGCCGCCCAGCCCGATGCCGCTATGGCCGCAGCCCGGCGGCGGCCCCACCCACGCGGCCGGCAACATCGCCATCTCAGGCCTCAATCCCGCGTGGCGCAGTTCCATCGGCGAAGGCGGCGGCTACCGGGCCAAGATCACGTCCCAGCCCATCGTCATCCCGGGCCGCGTCGTGACGATGGACAGCGACGGCATGGTGGCCGCCTTCGACTTCGACACCGGCAGCCGCATCTGGCGCACGGACACGCAGTCCGACGAGGACCGCAGCACCAACGTGGGCGGCGGCGTGTCGTTCGCCGACGGCGCGGTCTACGCCAGCACCGGCCGGGCGGAGGTCCTGGCGCTGGACGCAGCGACGGGCGCGATCCGCTGGCGCACGCCGCTGGGCGCCCCGGCCCGCTCCGCCCCCACCGTCGCCGACGGCCGCCTGCTGGTGATCACGCTCGACGACCGCGTGCAGGCCTTCACCGCGAAGACCGGTGAGCGGCAATGGGCCTACCAGGCGTCCAGCGCGCCCACCACGCTGTTCGGCCAGGCGGCCCCGGCCGTCAGCGACGGCATCGCGGTGTCCGGTTTCGGCTCGGGCGAGCTGGTGGCGCTGCGGGCCGACAGCGGCGCGCTGGTCTGGAGCGACAGCCTGGCGTCGGGCCG
>JAYUCA010000059.1:0-2761 GCA_043740535.1 Rhodospirillales bacterium
CCACCGGATTGCGAGCCCTGGGACCGGGGCATCGCGATCATCGTCTTCATCCAGCTCAGCTGTTGTTCTGTCAGCGGCATGACACGATCCTTCGTTGAAGGCGGTGATCAGTCTGGTGTGCACGAGCCCGGGGTCGTGAGCCCCACGGAACGCCCGTGCGAGAGATTCCAAGGCCCCATTTCCATATCGATATCGTCACAAAAAGACAACCGGAGCTTCGCCGATCTGGCCCTCGGGAGGTGACCGGGGTCACAGGGCGCGCATGAATTCGCGCCGCCCCATCCTGGTGGGCGGCCCGGCCACGACGAGGCCTGCTGCCAGGGCCTTGCAGCGCGTGCAGGCCCGCACGCCCATGCACGCCATCAGGCCAGACCCGCTGGTGCGCGGTCATCGGCATGGCAGGACGCCCCGATCGTCGCAGCGCCGGGACTGCTGCGGTCACTTTCAGGCTCGGGTCCGCCGCCGGTTCGCCGCCGCCTGCAAAGCGGCGGCGAACCGGCGACGGCGTCAGTTCAGCGCGGCGGACAAGGTGTTCAGCGTGCTGGTCAGCGTCTTGCCGACGGCCACCTGCAGGAAGGGGTTGCTGTCGATGTTGACGATGATCTCGTTCGATTCGACCGATTTCCGGTGATGCTCCATGCGGCCCCGGGCGTGCTCCATCAGCTTGCGGCGCTTCTCGCCGTCCTTTTCCGCCGCGGCCTTCTGCATGACGTCGGACAGCTCTCCGTCGATTTCGTCCAGCATGGGGCCGACCACCTTCTGGAACTCCTCCTCGAAGCCCTTGACCATCTCCTCGCCTTCGGCCGCGGCCATCACGGCCTTGACCAGCTTCTGCAGCTCGTTATCCACCTTGGCGCGGGTCGCCCGCCATGCTGCGTGCGACTTGTGCAGCTTCCGGGCGGCCGGATCGCCTGAGACGTCAGGCGGGGGCGCAGAGGCATCGGAGTCGGGGACAGCGCCGTTTTCGTCGCCCTGGCCAGTCGAGGCGTTGGCGGCTGTCGCGCCGGGCGCGTCATCGGTCGAACCACCGGCGTTGGCAGCAGCGCCGTTTGCGTTCTGCCCCGCATCGGCGCCGTTGGCCCCGCCGGACCCATCCGCGCCCGACGCGTCGGCCAGGGCCTCCGTCAGGATGTCCATCCCGGCGGACGCGCCCTGCAGGTCGCCTTGCTTCAGGCTCTGCTGGGCGCTGGTTGCAAGCTGCGCCAGGGCCGTCTTCTGCGACGGGTTCTGCGCGATCACCGTCAGCATCTGCTTGACGAGGCCCTTGAGCTGCTTGGCCAGCGCGCCGGCGTCGGGTTGTCCGGACTGCTGGCCTGCGCCGTCGTCCCCCGGGTTGGTGTATGGCATCGACCCGCCGGTCTGGTCGTTGCCGGCGGTCTGGGCCGGGTAGTCGGTCTGCGACTGGCGCCCGTCGTCAGGCTGGTCGCCGCCCGCGCCCTGCGCCTGTCCGCTGTAGGCGTTCGAGCCGGGGTCCGGGTCGCTCTCGTCCTCGTCGGCCCGGTTGTCGCCGCCGGCGCTGGCCTGCGGCGTGGGGGTGGCCGACGTGGCCGCCTGAGGCGCTGCGCCGCCGCCGCCGAACAGGTTGGCGATGCCGCCGATCGCGCCCTCGATGCCGCCGGCGATCCCGCCCATCGCCCCTTCGATGCCGCCCAGGAGGTCGTTGCCGCCCTCGGACTGGTCCCGGGCCTGCGGCTTGCTGCCCTCGTCCGCGTCGCCCTCGTCCTCGTCCTCGTCGGCCGCTTCCTCGGCGGTCGTGCCGTCTTCCATGACGATCCGCACCTTGCTGAAGCCGGTGCCCTTCAGCGCCACCGTCAGCTTGCGTGCGAAGCCCGCGGCCGCCTTGTTGATCATGAACACCGCGACCTTCTTGTCGTCCGGATCGATCGTGACCGTGCCGAAGCGGTGCAGCTTGGAGTCCTTGTCGCCCTCCTTCAGCACCTTCTCCAGCGCCTTCGGCTGCTTCAGCTTGTCGACCTTGACCATCGCCTTGCCGTTGCCGTCCAGCGCGAACGCCATGTGGATCGGCTTGTCCATGGCGAGCTTGAGCATCCGCTTCAGCTCGGCCCGGTCGCTGCCTACGCTTTCTTCTTCCTGCTTGGCCATGGCCACACCCCCTGGAACCCGAAAAGTCACATCGTCAGGGGGCACCATAGGCCGGTTTGGTCGGAAAGCGAAACAATTATCTTACGGCCGCCATAAACATAACCGTGATAGCAGCCCCATCAATTTCGTTGCAGATTGATTGCTATGCCCCTATTGTCCCGCACAGCGCGTTTCAGCATCCCGGGAGAAATGCAGTGGCGAAAACGGAAGACGGCGACGCGATCATGCCGGCGGCGAAGCTGAAGCCCCTGCTGATGCGCTCGAAGCAGGAGCCGGTTTTCTGCGCGATCGGGCTGTCCAAGGCGAAGGACGGCGTCATCCTGCTCGACAAGAAGGCCAAGCCGCGCAAGGTGCTGGCGCTGTTGAAGGCGGCAGCGAAGAAGGAGAAGGTCGATCTGGAGGGCTCGTCGCTCCGCTTCGGCCACGCCTCGGTCGACACCGACGTCGATTCCGCGCTCGTCACCTTCACCGTCAACAAGGACGCGCCCGGCCCGTTGCGCATCGGCCTGCTGGCGCACCTGAAGAAGGCCGGGTTCGGCAAGTGCGAGATCGTCGTGGACACGGCGCTGGAGAACGAAGCGGAGGAGGATGACGCCGAGGAGGGCGCGCCAGCCGCAGCCGCGGCCGCGGCCGCCCCTGCCGCCGGTCCGGACCTCGC
>JAYUCA010000060.1:0-7348 GCA_043740535.1 Rhodospirillales bacterium
TGCTCTCGACACCTTGGCGTTCATGCCGCTGGCCTCGGCGGACCCGTTCGGCGGCGTGATCATCACCGACTGGTACGAACCGCCCGCAGGCCAGGGCGAGCGCTTCAAGGCGACGGCGTATATCCTCGGCCGCCAGTTGCGCGCGGACGGCATCAAGGTGTCGATCTTCCGCCAGGTGTCGCAGGGCGGCCGCTGGGTGGACGCCTCGGTCAGCGCGGTCACCACCAGCGAGATCGAGAACAAGGTGCTGGCCCGCGCGCGTGAACTGCGCAGCCAGACGGCGGGCAACTAGGCTGGCGCCGCTGTCGAGGAGTCTGTGTTGAGCGATCGTGCGGAGGCCGCAGCAGCGGCCTACGATTTCAGAGCGGCGGAGCCGCGGTGGCAGGCGGCTTGGGCGGAGCGGTCGTGCTTCCGCGTCGAGGACGTGCCCACGGACGGCAAGCCGAAATACTACGTGCTGGAGATGTTCCCGTATCCCAGCGGCAGCATCCATGTCGGCCACGTCCGCAACTACACGCTGGGCGACGTGGTGGCGCGCTACAAGCGGGCGCGCGGGTTCGCGGTCCTGCATCCGATGGGGTGGGACGCGTTCGGCCTGCCGGCGGAGAATGCGGCGCGGGACCGCGGCGTGCATCCGGCGACCTGGACCCGGACCAACATCGCCGCGATGCGCGCAGGGTTGAAGCGGATCGGCCTGTCGCTGGATTGGTCGCGGGAGGTCGCGACCTGCGACCCGGCGTATTACGGCCATCAGCAGGCGCTGTTCCTGGAGATGTTCCGGGCCGGGCTGGCGTACCGGCGGGAGAGTTGGGTCAATTGGGACCCGGTCGACGGTACGGTGCTGGCAAACGAGCAGGTGATCGACGGCCGCGGCTGGCGGTCGGGCGCCGCGGTCGAGAAGCGGCAGCTGAGCCAATGGTTCATGCGGATCACGGACTACGCCGAGGACCTGCTGGCGGCACTCGACGACCTGCCGCGCTGGCCGGAGCGGGTGCGGACGATGCAGGCGCGCTGGATGGGGCGCAGCGAGGGCGCGCGGGTGCGGTTCCCGCTGGCGGCGGGCGGGGACTCGATCGAGGTGTTCACCACCCGGCCGGACACCCTGTTCGGGCTGTCGTTCGTCGCCGTGGCCGCCGAGCACCCGATCGCGGTGGCGGCAGCGGCCAGGGATCCTGCGGCGGCGGCGTTCGTCGCGGAGTGCCGCAGCCTGGGCACCAGCGAGGAAGCGATCGAGACGGCGGAGAAGCGCGGCTTCGACACCGGGTTGCGCGTGCGGCATCCGCTGGACCCGGCGCGGACCGCCCCGGTGTGGATCGCGAACTTCGTGCTGATGGAATACGGCACCGGGGCCATCTTCGGCTGCCCGGCGCATGACCAGCGGGATCTCGAATTCGCCCGGAAGTACGGCCTGGACGTGACGGCGGTGGTGGCGCGGCCGGATGGGGACGCCAGCGTGCTGGTCGATGCCTACACGGGGCCGGGGCGGATGGTGAACTCCGGGTTCATCGACGGGATGGAGCCCGACGCGGCCAAGGCGGCGGTGATCCTGGCGCTGAAGGACAAGGGCCTTGGCGCCGGGGTCGTGAACTGGCGGCTGCGGGACTGGGGGGTCAGCCGGCAGCGGTACTGGGGCTGCCCGATCCCGATGATCCACTGCGCCGCGTGCGGCGTTGTGCCGGTGCCCGACGCGGATTTGCCGGTCGTGCTGCCGGAAGACGTGGCGTTCGACCGGCCTGGCAACCCGTTGGACCATCATCCGACATGGAAGCACGTGGCATGCCCATCGTGCGGCGCGGCGGCGGTGCGGGAGACGGACACGTTCGACACCTTCGTCGACAGCTCGTGGTATTTCCTGCGGTTCTGCAGCCCGGCGGCGGCGGCGGCGTTCGACCGCGCGGCGGTCGATCAATGGATGCCGGTCGATCAGTATATCGGCGGCGTCGAGCACGCGATCCTGCATCTGCTGTATGCGCGGTTCTTCACCCGGGCGCTGCATGCGACGGGGCGGGTGGGCGTGGCGGAGCCGTTCGCCGGGCTGTTCACGCAAGGGATGGTCACGCATGAAAGCTATCGGGGCGAGGATGGCCGGTGGCTGACGCCGGGCGAGGTGGAGAAGCTGCCGGACGGGTCTGCCCGGGCGCGTGGGACGGGCGAGGCCGTGACGGTCGGGCGCGGCGAGAAGATGTCCAAGAGCAAGATGAACGTCGTCGATCCCGGCGCGATCATCGATGCCTACGGCGCGGATACGGCGCGCTGGTTCGTGCTGTCGGACAACCCGCCGGAGCGGGATATCGAGTGGACCGAGGCCGGGGTGGCCGGCGCGTTCCGGTTCATGGGGCGGGTCTGGCGGCTGGCGGCGGGTCTGGAGTCGCCGAGCCAGGGCGCTCCCCCCCAGGGAGAAGCGGGCGCAGCGCTGCTCCGGTTGATGCACCGGACGATCGATGCCGTGACATCGGCCCTGGAGGGGTTCGCGTTCAACGTCGCGGTGGCGCGGCTGTATGAGTTCGTGGCCGCGCTGGGCGAGGCGGAGCGGGCTGGCGTCGATGCGGCGGTGCGGCGGGAGGCGGTGCTGGTGCTGGCGCGGCTGATCGCGCCGATGGCGCCGCATCTGGCCGAGGAAGTGCAGGCGATGGTGGACCCCGGGTGCGCGGCGCTGATCGCGGACCAGGCCTGGCCGGTGGCTGACCCGGCGATGCTGGTGGTGGACAGCGTGACCGTGGCGGTTCAGGTGAACGGCAAGCTGCGCGCGACCGTGGCGCTGCCGCCCGGCGCACCGGCAGAGGCGGCGTTTGCGGCGGCGGAGGCGGACCCGAACGTGGGCAAGCTGATCGAGGGCAAGCGGATGATCAAGCGCATCCATGTGCCGGACCGCATCGTGAACTTCGTGGTGGCGGGATGATGGCCGGGCGGCGCGGGCTTCTGCTGGGGGCCGCCGCGGCGCTGGGCGGGTGCGGGTTCCGGCCGCTGTACATGCCGGACGGCGGGCGCGGCAGCGTCGCATCGGACGAGTTGGCGGCGGTGTATGTCACCGTCATCCCGGAGCGGACCGGAATGCTGCTGCGGCAGGCGTTGCAGCAGCGGCTGGAGGGGACCGGGACCGGAATCCCGAAGAAGTACGAGTTGACGACCAGCACCGCCTATTCGGTGGAGGGGATCGCGCTGCAGCGGGACAACTCGACGACGCGGTATCGGGTCAGCGCCTCGGCGCCGTGGACGCTGCGGGTGATGAGCCTGGAACGGCCGGTGCTGACGTCGGGCACGAGCCGGATGGTCGACGGGTTCAACGTGTTGAACCAGCAGTATTTCGCGCTGGATCTTGAATTCGACGCGGCGTGGAAGCGGGTGGGCGAGGCCCTGGCGGACCAGATCGTCACGCAGGTGGGGATCTTCCTGAAGAAGCGCGCGCTCGCCGCGGCATGAAGGTCGAGCCGCGCCGGGTCGCAGCGTTCCTGAGGGATCCCGGGGCGGTCCGGGTTGCGCTGCTGTATGGCGAGGACGAGGGGCTGGTGCGGTTCCGCGCCGATGCGCTGACGCTGGCGGTGGCTGGGTCGGCGGATGATCCGTTCCGGGTGGCGTGGCTGGGGCGCGAGGATCATGACCGGCTGAACGAGGAGGCCAGCGCCATCGCGATGCTGGGCGGGCGCCGGGTGGTGCGCGTGCGGGATGCGACGGACGGGCTGGCGGGCGCGGTGGCGGCGGTGGCCGCGGCGCCGGGCGACAGCCTGGTGGTGCTGGAGGCTGGCGGGCTGACCCGGCGGTCCAAGCTGGTGACGTTGCTGGAAGGTCTGGCGACCGGGGCCGTGCTGGTCTGCTACAACGAAGAGGGCGGCGGGCTGCGGTCGGGCATCGAGGCCGGGCTGGGGGCGGCGGGGGTGCGGGCGGATCCGGACGCGCTGGACTGGCTGCGGGACCATCTGGGCGGCGACTATGCCTCGACCCGGGGCGAGGTGGAAAAGCTGATCCTGTTCGCGGGGGCGGGGAAGCGGCTGGATCTTGATTCGGTGCGGGCCTGCGTGGGCGACCAGGCGGCGTCTTCGTTGGACGAGGCGCTGTATGCGGCGACGCTGGGGGATGTGGCGCTGGCGGACCGCTCGGTGGAGCGGGCGTTCGCGGACGGCATGGCGGCGGTGGGGGTGGTGCGCGGGGTGCTGATGCACCTGGCGCGGATGCATGCGGCGCGGGGACGCATGGACGGAGGGGCGTCGGCCGCGGACGCGGTGGAGGCGATGCGGCCCCCGGTGTTCTGGAAGCGCAAGGCCGACATGGTGCGGGCGGTGGGGCTGTGGCCCGGCGCGCGGATCAGCGCCGCGATGGCCGAGGCGCGGCGGACGGAACTGGCGTGCAAGCAGACCGGGGCGCCGGATGGGGTGATGGTGCGGCGGCTGGTGCTGGCTTTGGCCCGGCAGGGGGAGTTGGCCCGGCGGCGGTAGGTTTCCACCGTCGCTGCGAAGGTGCATTCCACCCTGCGAGCGCCGCCGGTCATCGCGTGATGGGATGACAAAGCGCAGGCCTGCCAGACTCGACTTTGATCGGGGCGGATCGCAAGCTTGCGGGGCGTTCAGACAGGAGTGCCGAGCATGACCGAGAAGACAGAAAAGCCCGTGGCGGCCGCGCCGGCGCAGGAGCAGGCGTTGATCTCGGCGAGCGGGAGTGCGTCGGCGCCGTTCGTGTATTTCGAGCAGGCGTCGGCATTCGGGCACCTGCATGGGGTGGTGCGGGTGACGCTGGAGGCGATGCGGATCTACCCGTCGCCGACGGGGCAGGGCGTGCTGGCGGACCGGGTGGTGACGGCGCATCTGCGCATGAGCGTGCAGGCGGCGCAGTCGTTGAGGGCGGCGCTGGACGGGGCGCTGCTGCTGGCGGCGCCGGCGGAATCCTTGGCGCGGAACTGACCGCTGGCCCCTTCACTACTTGGCTTCGCCGATCTCCGTCCGCATCTTCACCGCCCGGTCGGCCAGGTTGTCGATCAGCCGCGCCAGGGTCGTGCCGTCGAAGTCGGCGATGCGCAGGCGGCCCCACAGGATCAGCATCCCGGCCTCGTCCGTCGCGACGACGAAGGGTGCGATGTCCGAGTTGAACATGTTCGCGTGCAGCAGCCAGTTCATCACGCCGTAATCGGGCTCCAGCGGCAGCGTCCGGATGGGGACCACCATCAGCACGAACACGTCGTCGCCGCCGTAGACGAGCACCTCGGTGTCGGGGCCGACGGTCAGCCGATATCCGCCGGTGGGGTCCTGCGGCAGGTCGGGGACGCGCATCACCGCGGCGAGTTCGGCCATCAGCGCGCGGGTGAGGTCCAGCCTTGGCATCGGGTTCAGTCCTCCGGTTGGATCTGGCTGGTCAGGTCGTTGACGAAGTCGATGTGGCCGAGCAGGCCCGCCGGGTCCGTCTGGTGGCTGAAGTATTTGATCCCGATGCGCAGCGCGCGGTTGATGTCTGCGGACGACCGGGCGTCGCGCAGGGTGGTGTCCATCTGCGCCAGCAGGATGCCGCCGGCGTCCTTCGGGTTCTCGCGGACCATCTTGGGATACACGACCTGCCGCAGGATGCGCCGGGCCGTGTGCCGCGCCGCCAGCACCGCCGCCACCGCGATGCCGGCCGCCAGCGCGTCGGGCTTCGGACCGGGGGCACCCTTTGCCGCGGCCAGCAGTCCGTCCAGCGCCCCGCTGCGGTTCAGCTCGCGGCCGATGAAGCCGATCCGTTCCTGATCGCCCGTTGCCAGGCCGTCGATCAGCTGCAGGATCGCCTTCACCTTGCGGCTGCCCGGCCCGGCCCCGCCGTCCACCAGCGTCTCCAGCGCCTTCACCTGCTTGCAGACCGTGTCGCGGAACGCCAGCGCCGCCTTCGCGCCGGGATACTTGCCGGATGCCAGCGCCACCAGGTCCTCGCGCGTCGTGCAGGCCAGCATCTGCGGGACCGAGGCGAAGCTGCGGGTTTCCTTCTCCTGGCGCTTTTCCAGATGCGCCTGGGTGGCCGCCTTGGTCATGCCCTGCAGCTTGAGCCGGTCCGCCTTGGCGATGTCGAAGTTCAGCGTGCCGTCCTGCGTGCCGGTGAAGTCGGCGACCTTGCCGGTCGGCCGGATGAACTTCAGCGGCACCATGACCACGTCCTCGGGGCGGTCCGCCAAGGCGCGGTTCATGCCGTAGTCGGCCGCGCCGTGCTCCGCGCTCGAGATGTCGTCCTCCACCCACGAGCGGGAGGGCGTGGCATCGCCCTCCAGCAGTTGGCGCGCGTCCTTGTCCTCGAAGACGAAGGTCATCGCGCCGGTTTCCGGCACCGGGTCCAGGCCGCGGTCCTCGCCGATGCTGTCGCCGGTCGGCGCGTTGTTCAGCACGCCGCCGTCCTCGAAGCGCCCGACCTCGCCGGAGGCCAGCGGGATGTCGACCTGGTCGAACACGCCGGGCAGGGCCGCCGACGCGTGCACGGCGCGGGCGACGTCCATGTCCGGTTGGGTGTCGGCGTCGAACACCACCGGCTCGGGTTTGCATTTCTTGATGGGGCCCGGGGGGTGGCTCGGCTCGGGCTTGCCGGACTTGCCCATCATGGTGCCGGTGATCACGACCTCCTTGATGTCCGGGATGATCTTCGACAGGATGCGAAGGTCGTTGAAGGTGGGGCCGTGGCCGCCCTTGATCCTGTCGATCACCGTCTTCAGCGTCTTCATCGTGGC
The DNA here is from genome assembly GCA_043740535.1 of Rhodospirillales bacterium. Taxonomy (GTDB): domain Bacteria; phylum Pseudomonadota; class Alphaproteobacteria; order Acetobacterales; family Acetobacteraceae; genus JBBROS01. The sequence goes on from JAYUCA010000060.1 coordinate 6,671, forward strand.
CGCATCGATCGTGGCGCCGGATTTCTCGGAATCCTCCTTGAACTTCTCGACCTGTGCGCCGATCGACGTCGTCATCGCGCTGCGGACCAGTGATTCCAGCCCGTCGCCGGGCACGTGGAACATGATGCGCTCCTTGCCCTTGATCAGCGGCTTGAACGCCGTGTCGTCGCTGAGCTTCTGGAACGCGTCAGGCGTGATGCCGGCGGCCAGCAGCGCTGCGGTCATCGAGCCGACGGAGGCGCCGTGCAGCTCCTTGACCGTCTTCAGCACGCCGCTTTCGGCCAGCGCCCGGACGGCGCCGGGCAGTGCTGCGCCTTTGCCGCCACCGCCTGAGAAGGTGATCTCGGTGATGGGCGGCGGGTCGCGCGTCAAGGCCACGCGGCCGTCGGGGCCGGTGGCGACCTTGACGGTGCGCCCCGTGGGCGCGGTGCAGGATTTGGCTGGCCCGGCCGGCAGTCCGCCGATGCGGGCGCCGGTTTTGTAGGGGCCCTGCCGGGTCAACGCGGAGCCGACGGACTGGGTCCAAACGGCGGGTTCGCGGGCGGCGCAGCTGATGCTGCTGCCCGGGTCGGCGGGGGCCTGTTTTGTGAAATTTGTATTGATCTTTCCGGTTACTGGCGCACCGCCGGAGATATAAACAAAGTAGTCAGTAACCGCTTGGCTCTGCCGAACGTAGAC
>JAYUCA010000061.1:0-1939 GCA_043740535.1 Rhodospirillales bacterium
TAGATTTCGGTCAGGCGGTGCAACGCCTCCGGCGTGTGGTTGGTCGTCTGGTAGTCGTCGATGACGCGCTGGAACCGGCCGATGGCGGCGCCGTACAGCTTCTGGCCTTCGTACCAGCGGCCGATCTCCATCTCCTTGCCGGCCATGTGGTCGCGGCACAGGTCGATCTTCAGCCGGGAATCGCGGGCATAGGCGCTGTCCGGGAAGCGGCTGACCACGTCCTGCAGCGCGGCCATCGCCTGCTCCGTGCCCTTCTGGTCGCGCTGGATATCGGCGATCTGCTCGTAGTAGGACAAGGCACGCAGATAGTATGCATAAGATACGTTGGCGCTTGTCGGATGCAGCTGGATGTATCGGTCCAGCGCGCCGACCGATTCGGTATAGTGGTTCTGCAGATACTCCGTGTAGCCGTGCATCAACTGGGCGTTCACGGCCCAGGATGAATAGGGGTAGTTTTGCTCGACCGCGTCGAACTGCTCGACAGCCAGCTTGTAGCGCTTCTGGTTGAGCGCATCGACGCCATTGTTATACAGCTCCTCGACCGTCTTGCTGGACGGGTCGATCTTGACCCTGAGGGTATCGTCCTTGCCGTTCCACGGCATCATAGCGCCGACCGTCTGGCAGCCGGACAGCATGAGCAAAAGGGCAGGGATCAGGAAGCGGGTGCTGGTCATGGACCGCTCTATAGCACGGGATGGCGGCGCTTGAAGCGGTCGTGCTCAGGGCGGCTTCAAGCGGCGATGCAGGCGTCCGCCGTCACCGACAGGCGCCAGTTCGCATCGTCGGCGAACAGGGCATGCAACACGCGATTGTTCAGCGCATGGCCGGACTTGTTGCCGATGAACCGCGCCTGCAGCGGCGCCCCGGCCAAAGCGAGGTCTCCGACGGCGTCGAGCATCTTGTGGCGCACGAACTCGTCCGGCATCAGCAGCCCTGCGGGGTTCAGCACGCGCGCGCCATCCACCACCACGGCGTTGTCCAGGCTGCCGCCCAGCGCCAGTCCTGCGCGCTGCAGTCCGTCGATCTCGTGCTTCTGCGCGAAGGTACGGGCGCGGGCGAGGTCCCGGCGGAAGGCGGCGTGGTCCAGCGTGAAGCTCAGGGCCTGGCGGCCGATCGCGGGCGCATCGAATGCGATCGACAGCGCCATGTCCAGCCCGTCATGGCCGGGGCGGAGCTCCACGAAGGCGTCGCCCTCCTCGACCCGGACGGGGCGGAGCACCTCGATCAGCCGGCGCGGCTGGGTCTGGACCACGACCCCCGCGCAGTCCAGCAGGAACAGCCACGGCTCGGCCGAGCCGTCCAGCACCGGGATTTCGGGGCCATCGACCTCGATCACCACATTGTCGATGCCGCATGCCGCAAGCGCGGCCATCAGGTGCTCGATCGTGCCCACCCGGGCGGACGGATCGTCGGGATGGCCGACGACCGTGCACATCCGCGTGTCCACCACCGCGTCGAACCGGGCCGGGATCAGGACGCCCAGGTCGGTGCGCAGAAAGGCGATGCCGAAACCGGCAGGGGCCGGCAGAAGACGAACCGAGACGGGATGCCCGGAATGCAGGCCCACGCCGGAGCAGCTTATGGGTGACTTCAGCGTCTGCTGCTGCAGGTCATCGCGGCTGAGCGTGGCCGGCCGGGGTGTGGGCAGGTAGGGGAAGCCGTCCATTCGCGTCCTCGTTCGCCGGCCATCCTGGCTGGCAGTTCAGGACGCGGAAACTGCGTCCTCAGTGCACACTATTCGCAGTGCACCAAGATCGCCAATTCAAACAATGTTTCTGAGTATTACGCTACAACCTATTGTTGCGAAACATTTCTTCAGCTCGTTTGGCGACGCAGGAACGCCGGTATTTCAAGCGCTTCATCGGTTTGATGCTGCGGTTGCACAGCCTGGCCATGCCCCTGCGCATCGGCAAAGTTCGGATCCGCGCGCTGTGGCTCG
>JAYUCA010000062.1:0-8481 GCA_043740535.1 Rhodospirillales bacterium
CGGGCGCGCTACGAGCCGACCGAGCACGGCAAGCACCACCATCTGATCGACGTCGAGAGCGGCCGGGTCATCGAATTCGAAGATGGCACGCTGGAGGCGCTGATCCAGACGATCGCCGCCAAGCTGGGGTTCGAGCTGGTGTCCTACCGCCTGGAACTGTTCGGGCGGAAGACTGCTGCGGCGCCGGAAGCGCGGCCGGAACCACGCACGGCAGACGGCCAGACCCGGCGGGATAGGGCGTCGATCGACACGCCCGGCATCCTGCCGTGACCGTGCAACTGGCCGGCGCACCCCCCGACGCATCGCTTCCAGGACATTTCACCGAACTCCGGGCCGGCAATCTGGGCGTGCGCATCGCCGAGACCGCAGCCGAGATCGATGCGGCGCTCGCTCTGCGCTATCGCGTGTTCTACGACGAGATGGGGGCCAACCCGGGCCCGGAGGCGCTGGCCACACGGCGCGATCGCGACGCCTACGACGCCGTGGCGGATCATCTCCTGGTCATGGACCATGCGCTGGGCGAGGGCGCGGCCGGGGTCGTGGGCACATACCGGCTGATCCAGCGCGAAGGCGCGGCCCAGGTCGGGCGGTTCTATTCGTCGGCCGAATACGACCTGTCGGTCATCGAGGCTTTTCCGGGCAAGGTGCTGGAGCTGGGGCGGTCATGCGTGGACGCCGGATACCGTGGCCGCGCGGTGATGCAGCTGTTGTGGCGCGGGATCGCGGCATACAACGCGGAACAGGGGATCGACCTGATGTTCGGCTGCGCCAGCCTGCAGGGAACGGACCCCGCTTCGATGGCGGAGGTGCTGACCTTCCTGCACGGCCACCACCTGGCGCCGCCGGCGCTGCGGATGCGCGCGGTGCCGGACCGGTATGTGGACATGCAGCGGATGGACCTGGCGGCGGTCGATGCACGGCGGGCGATGCAGATGCTGCCGCCGCTGATCAAGGGATACATGCGGCTGGGCGGGTTCGTCGGCGACGGGGCGGTGATCGATGCGCAGTTCAACACGACCGACGTGGCGATCGTCGTGAAGTCGGACCTGGTGGCGGCAAAATACATGAAGCACTACGAACGACGTCAGGGCGACATGGCCGAATAGGGCCGCGCCGCGGGCCGGCGTGTTATTCATCCCGGCCCGCTTCGCCACCGAAAGACGGAGAAGATGCGCCCTCATCTTCCTTTGGAGACAACCATGAACGTGATCATGACGTCGCCGCGGCTGGCGCCGGAGGCTGTCGCGGTCATCGAGGCGGCGGGGGGGCAGCTGCATTACATGGCGCCCTACCCAACCGCCGCCGACGTGGCTGCGCTGGCGGCGCGGGTCGATCCCGTGGCGATCCTGTCGCGGCAGGGACCGGTGGATGGCCGGGTGATGGACGCCGCGCCGCGGCTGCGGATCATCGCCAGGCACGGGGTGGGCTACGAGGACATCGACGTGGCGGAGGCGGTGCGGCGCGGCATCCTGGTCGCGCGGGCGCCCGGATCGAACACGCGGGCGGTGTCGGAGCATACGATGGCGCTGATCCTGGCGCTGGCCAAGGATCTGGGCCCGCTGTCGGCCTCGGTCGGCGCGGGTGGCTGGCGCGGGGCCGGCACGAAGGTGCGCGACATCGACGGACTGCGGCTGGGGCTGCTGGGGTGCGGGGCGATCGGGCGATCGGTGGCGCGGTTGGCCGGGGCCTTCGGGATGGCGGTGGCCGGGTACGATCCCGGGGCCGGCGCTGTGCCCGGCATGGAGATGTTGGGCGGGATCGAGGCGCTGCTGCGGCGGTCGGACGTGGTGTCGCTGCACGTGCCGTACATGGCGTCCACACGGCACGTGCTCGATGGCCCGGCGCTGGCGCTGCTGCCGCCCGGCGCCTACGTGGTCAACACGGCGCGGGGCGGGCTGATCGACGAGGCCGCCCTGCTCGCGGCGCTGCAGTCCGGCCACGTGGCGGGGGCCGGGCTGGATGTGTTCGAGATCGAGCCGCCGGCGCCGGGCGATCCGCTGCGGTCGCACCCGCGGGTGATCGCGACGCCGCATGTGGCCGGCGTCACCGATGGCAGCCTGGTGACGATGGGGGTGATGGCGGCGGAGTGCATCGCGGCCGTGCTGACCGGGGCGCCGGTCCCGGCGGAGCGGCTGGTGCGGGCATGAGAGCATTGCTGGCGCGGGTGCCGTTCGAGGGTGGGCGGGCCAACCTGACGGCCTGCGTGCTGGGGCTGCTGTCGGCGCTGGCGCTGCCGCCGCTGCACGTGATCCCGGTGCTGTTCCTGACGATTCCGGGGCTGTTGCGGCTGATCGACGGGGCGGGCGGCGGGCGCCGGGGGGTGATGGCGGCGGGCAGGCGGGGGTTCTGGTTCGGGTTCGGGCTGCACCTGGTCGGGCTGTATTGGATCACCGAGGCGATCCTGCTGGAATCGAGTCGCTACTGGTGGTTCGTGCCCCTGGCGGTGCCGGCGCTGTCGATGCTGCTGGCGCTGTTCATCGCCGTCCCGTGCGCCGCCGCACGGGCGGTGGCGCCGGGCTGGCGCCGCGTCGCGTTCCTGGCGGGGGCCTGGGTGCTGTGCGACCTGGCGCGGCAGTTCATCGGCACCGGCTTCCCGTGGAACCCGCTGGGCAGCGTTTGGGCGATCCCGGGGGCGATGGGGGATGTGATGATCCAGCCGGCAGCCTGGGTGGGAACCCCGGGGCTGACGTTGGCGACGGTGCTGCTGGCGGGGTTGCCGTCGTTGGGCTGGCGCGGCTCCGCGGCCGCCTGCGTGGCGCTGGCGGCATGGGCCGCGGCCGGCGCGGCGCGGTTGAGGGAGCCGGACGGACCGGGTCAGGGGATCGACGTCGTGCTGGTGCAGGGGAACGTGGCGCAAGGTCAGAAATGGGACCGTACAGTGGCCGAAGCGGCGTTCCGCCGGCACCTGGCGCTCAGCGCGCAGGGTGTCGCCGCGGCAGGGGCCCGGCCGAGCGTCGTCGTCTGGCCGGAGACTGCGAGCGCGCCCTTCCTGCTGCAGTCGGATGTCGCTGCGCGGGAGGCCATCGCGCAGGCGATCGCGCCAGCGAGGGGGGCGATCATCGGCACGCTGACATTCACGTCGGGGCTGCCTTCATCCGATCCGGCGAATGAGCCGTTCAACTCGATGGTGGCTATGCGGAAGGACGGATCGATCGCTGGATTGTATGACAAATGGCACCTGGTGCCGTTCGGCGAATACGCCCCCACCTGGGTGCCGCTGGCGATCCAGATCGTCCCGGGGCATTTCGGCTTCGGGAAAGGCCCGTCGACGCTGCGCTTGCCCGACGTGCCCGCCTTCGGGGGGCTGATCTGCTACGAGGCGATCTTCCCAGGCCAGGTGGCGGACGAGGCCGACCGCCCGGACTGGCTGGTGAACATCACGAACGACGCCTGGTTCGGCAATTCGACCGGACCGCGGCAGCACCTGGCGGCCGCGCGGCTGCGGGCGGTGGAGGAAGGCCTGCCGCTGATGCGGGCGGCGAACACCGGGATCACCGCCGGTTTCGACGCCCGCGGGCGGGAACTGGGGCGTTTGGCGATGGGCGTAGCGGGCGAACTGACGCTTGCTTTGCCGCCCGCGCGTCCGGTCACATCGTTCGCGCATCTGGGACTGGCGATTCCGGGTTTGTTGGCGTTCACGGCCATGGCGGCCGGGATTAGGGGCCGCAGACAGGCATGGTTGTGTTTTTAAAAAGAGAGTATGCTATGTTTTTAAAGCACGTTGACAGCCAGTGGTTGAGTGATTAAGAAATCATTCATCTTTCTGGTGCATGAGGCAGGAGTGTAGTCACCATGGCCCAGTCCGGAACAGAAGCAACCGATCGAGAACCCCGGCCCAGTCCGATCGACACTCATGTAGGCACCCGCATCCGTCTGCGCCGGACGCTGCTCGGCATGTCGCAGGAGCGGCTGGGCGAATCGCTCGGGCTGACGTTCCAGCAGGTTCAGAAGTACGAGCGTGGCGTGAACCGCGTCGGCGCGTCGCGTCTGTTCGATCTATCCCGTGTGCTGGACGTGCCGATCAGCTTCTTCTTCGATGACATGCCCGAGGCGCTGGCCGGCATGCACGGCACCGGGCACAGCACCCGGGCAGCCGGCGGCTTCGCGGAAAGGCAGGATTCGTTCGGGGTGGACGAGGCGCTGAACCGGCGCGAAACGCTGGAACTGGTGCGGGCCTATTACCGCATCACCGATCCCGCGGTGCGGAAGCGGGTCTTCGACCTGATCAAGTCGATGGGACCTGCCGAGCAGTAACGGGTCGCCGCCGCATGAATGCCTGCGGATCCATCACTCCGGCCTGAGCTGCGGGTTGTCGAAGATCGGATGGCGCTCCCGGTGAAACGCCGAGCGGAGGGCCCGGGCAAGGTCGCGCTTCTCGTCTTCGCCGAGGTCCGCCCCCACCTCGTGCCGATGGCCGCGGTTCACCAGCAGCAGCAACGGGGACCGGCCCGGCCGTTCTTCCAGAACGGCATTGAGCCAGGCGGTGTCCAGCCGGCGCCGCCATGACCTGCCTTTCTGGTCGGTGCGGAGGATGACGAAGCCGGCATCGTCGAGGACCAGGCGCTCGACGGACCGGCGCTCTTTCGCGTTTCGGCGCAACAGGACGATCGCCAGCGTGATCTCCGCGCCGTTGAAGCCGATGACCGGCCACGCGCCCGCGAACCACAGGCCGGTCGAGATGATCGCGCTGAGGATCAGCAGGAACGCGATAAGGTTCCGCAGCCCGACCGGGCCTAGGCTGCGGTGGGGGGTGATGATCGCCTCGAATCGAGGGGCTTCGGGGCCGGCGTCCAGATCTGGCATGGGACTGCATCTAGCGCAGGGCTGGGGTTTGTCAGCCAGGCGCTGTCTTGCCGGGCCGGGATCGATGGGGTAACCACCCGGCACCTTCCGGGCGCCCGGGCGCCCTATGCTGGCGTCTGACCTGTGTCTTGTGCGGCGTGGCAGGCTCCTTTCCCCCCGGCGGCACCTACGGGAACCCCAGAATGGCACGCAGCAAGATCGCCCTCATCGGCGCCGGCAATATCGGCGGCACGCTCGCGCACATGATCGGCCTGAAGGAGCTGGGCGACATCGCGCTGTTCGACGTGTTCGGCGGCGTGGCGGCGGGCAAGGCGCTGGACCTGATGCAGTCGGGCCCGGTCGATGGCTTCGACAGCCACATGGTGGGCGGCAGCGACTACAGCGCGATCACGGGCAGCGACGTGGTGATCGTGACGGCCGGCTTCCCGCGCATGCCGGGCATGAGCCGTGATGACCTGGTGGCCAAGAACGCCGGCGTGATCGCGACGGTCGCCGAAGGGATCAAGACCTACTGCCCCGGCGCCTTCGTCATCGTCATCACCAACCCGCTGGACGCGATGGTGTGGGTGATGCAGCAGAAGTCGGGCCTGCCGCCGCACATGGTGGTCGGCATGGCGGGCGTGCTGGACAGCTCGCGTTTCCGGCTGTTCCTGGCGCACGAGTTCAAGGTGTCGGTCGAGGACGTCACCGCCTTCGTGCTGGGCGGCCACGGCGACACGATGGTGCCGCTGACGCGCTACAGCACGGTCGCCGGCATCCCGGTGCCAGACCTGGTGGCGATGGGCTGGACGACGCAGGACAAGATCGACGCGATCGTGGCGCGCACGGCCAACGGCGGCGGCGAGATCGTGAAGCTGCTGGAGCGGGGCAGCGCCTTCTACGCGCCCGCCGCCAGCGCCATCGCGATGGCGGAAAGCTTCCTGAAGGACAAGAAGCGCGTGCTGCCCTGCGCCGCATACCTGACCGGACAGTATGGGGTTTCGGACCTGTACGTCGGCGTGCCCGTCGTGCTGGGGGCCGGCGGCGTGGAGCGGATCGTCGAGATCAAGCTGGACGTGGCCGAGCAGGCGGCGTTCGACAAGTCCTGCGCCGCAGTGCGGGAGCTGCTGGACGCGTGCCGGAAGCTGGTGGGTTAGGGCCTCCGTAAAATCCCCGCTGGTACCGGTAGATCGAAGGTGGTGCGCGCCACGTGCATGCTTTTGCACGTGCCGTCAGCATTGCAGTGACTATGTGACCTTCTGACGTCCTCAGGATAACGACATGCCCGGCATCGACCTCATCGCCTCGGCCTTCAACGGCGCCAACGCGGCCTTCATCGCAGACCTGTATGCAAGGTGGGCGAACAACCCGTCGAGCGTGGACCCGAGCTTCGGCGAGTTGTTCGGCGCGCTGAACGACGAGGCGCGGGGCGTGCTGGAGGATGCCTCGGGCGCGTCCTGGGCGCCGCAGCACTACAGCGTTGCGGAGCCGGCGGCGCCGGTGGCCAAGGGCGCGAAGCCCGCCGCAGCCGCAGGCGCCACGCCCGAGCAGGTGCGCGCCGCGGCACTCGACAGCCTGCGGGCGCTGATGCTGATCCGGGCCTACCGGGTGCGCGGGCACCTGGAGGCCAAGCTCGACCCGCTGGGGCTGCAGGCGCCGAAATCCCACGCGGAGCTGGATCCGGCCGCCTACGGCTTCGGCCCCGCGGACCTGGACCGCCCGATCTTCATCGACGGCGTGCTGGGGCGCGATTCAGCCACGGTGCGGGAGATCATCCAGATCGTCCGCTCGTGCTATTGCGGCCCGATCGGCGTCGAGTTCATGCACATCCAGGACCCGGACCAGAAGAACTGGATCCAGCGCCGGATCGAGGCGGCGCCCTGGGTCAACGGGATGGACGTCAATGCCAAGCGGGCGATCCTGCAGCAGTTGACCGAGGCGGAGGGGTTCGAGGCGTTCTGCCAGAAGCGCTTCGTCGGCACGAAGCGCTTCGGGCTCGAGGGCGGCGAGGTCACGATCCCGGCATTGCATGCCATGATCGAGGTCGCGGCAGCGGGCGGCGCGACCGAGGTCGTGATCGGCATGCCGCACCGGGGCCGGCTCAACACGCTGGTCAACATCGTCCGCAAGCCCTTCACGGCCATCTTCAGCGAGTTCGGCGGCAGCAGCTTCAAGCCGGACGACGTGCAGGGCTCGGGCGACGTGAAGTATCACCTGGGCACCAGCACGGATGTCGAGATCGCCGGGCATGACGTGCATATCTCGCTGCAGCCCAACCCGTCGCACCTGGAGGCGGTCGATCCCGTGGTGGTGGGCAAGGTGCGGGCGCGGCAGGACGGGCGCGGCGACACGCGGGGCCGGCGCAGCGTCATGGGCGTGCTGATGCACGGCGACGCGGCCTTCGCCGGGCAGGGCCTGGTCTACGAGACGCTGGCGATGAGCCAGTTGATTGGCTACCGGACCGGCGGCACCGTGCACCTGATCGTCAACAACCAGATCGGGTTCACGACGGTGCCGGCGCACGCCTATTCCGGCCTGTATTGCACGGACGTGGCCAAAAGCGTGCAGTCGCCCATCCTGCATGTGAACGGCGACGAGCCGGAGGCGGTGGTGTTCTGCGCGCGCTTCGCCGCCGAGTTCCGCATGGAGTTCGGCGTCGACATCGTGCTGGACGTCGTCTGCTACCGCCGGCATGGCCACAACGAGACGGACGAGCCGGCCTTCACGCAGCCGATCATGTATCGCGCGATCAAGGACATGAAGACGACGCGGACCCTGTATGCCGAACGGCTGGTGGCCGAGGGCAGCATGACGGCCGACGCGGCGGCGGCGATGTGGGACGGTTTCCAGACAACGCTGGAGGACGCCTACCAGGCGGCGAAAAGCTATAAGCCGAACAAGGCGGATTGGCTGGAAGGCCAGTGGACCGGCATGGCCCCCGCCGCGGCCGGGGACGAGGAGGTTGAGGATTCCACCGCGCTGTCGATGGAGCAGCTGCAGGTCGTCGGGCGCGCGATCTCCACCCCGCCGGCCGATTTCGAGCTCAATTCCAAGATCGCCCGGCAGCTCGAGGCCAAGCGCCAGGCAATGGAAAGCGGCCAGGGCATCGACTGGGCGACCGGCGAGGCGCTGGCGTTCGGCGGGTTGCTGCTGGAGGGCAGCCGGGTGCGGCTGTCGGGCGAGGACTGCCAGCGCGGCACCTTCAGCCAGCGGCATGCGGTGCTGATCGACCAGGCGAACCAGAACGAGTACGTGCCGCTGAACAACATTTCGCCGGACCAGGCGAAGATCGAGATCTACAACTCGCTGCTGAGCGAGGCAGGCGTGCTGGGGTTCGAATACGGCTACACGCTGGCAGACCCGAAGACGCTGGTGCTGTGGGAGGCGCAGTTCGGCGACTTCGCCAACGGCGCGCAGGTGATCATCGATCAGTTCGTGTCAGCGTCGGAGGATCGCTGGTCGCGCCTGTCGGGCATGGTGCTGCTGCTGCCGCACGGCTACGAGGGGCAGGGCCCGGAGCACTCGTCGGCGCGCATGGAGCGCTACCTGCAGCTGTGCGCCGAGGACAACTGGCAGATCTGCTACCCGACGACGCCGGCGCAGCACTACCACCTTCTGCGACGGCAGGTGATGCGCAAGTGGCGCAAGCCCCTGGTCGTGCTCACGCCCAAGAGCATGCTGCGCCTGCCCGCCGCCACG
>JAYUCA010000063.1:0-16480 GCA_043740535.1 Rhodospirillales bacterium
CGGGCAGCAGGCCGAGGCCCAGCGGCAGGTGCCGCCGCCCCGAATCCTGGCCGATGATCGCCTGCGTCTGGGCCAGCACCCGCTCGAACGGCGTCTGTATGCCCCGCGGCGGCGCCCGGCGGGAGGTGAAGTGCACCCCCGACGCCAGGCCCCCGAAACGCCGCAGCCCCAGTCCTGCGAACAGCGAGAACAGCAGCCGGGTTTCCTGCGGGATGCCGGCGAACCCATGGTAGCAGGGGCGCAGGTCCATCATCAGCGACGCAGGCCCGCCCTGCGCCGCCTCGTCCTGGCCGGTCATCTCATACCAACGGCGCTGAGTCATGACTCGTCATCCCGAGCCATTGCGAAGCGATCCAGGACAGATGGATCGAGTCGGGCCGCCCTGGACTGCTTCGCACGAGCTCGCAGTGACGATGCGGACCGGTCAATGCTTAACATCCCCGGTATAAGTCTCGACCGTGGGCGCCGGCATTAAATTTCGGACGTTCTTTGGTCCATATGGGCGATGTGGGATGGTGGAATACGAAGCCGTATTCCACCCTACGATCTTTGCGGAGTCAGGACTTTGGAGGCCTGGTATCAGACCGGCTCCAGTCCCTTTTCCAGCAGCAGTCCTCGCGCCGCGCCGATCGCGCGGAGCAGCGCCTCGGCTTGCGGCTGGTTGCCCGAGGCCGCCATCACGCCGCCGGAGAACACGGAGTCGCCGCCCAGCGCCGCGGGCAGGCGGCCGACGATCTCGATGCCTGGGACCACCATCAGCTCGCTGACCTGCTGCAGGGCGAGTTCGACGTCGCCGCGGGCGGCGAGCTCTGCGGTGAAGCCTGATTCGATCACGGTCGCCTTCGCGCCGATCGCGCCGGCGATGCCGAGGCGTTGCAGGAGGCCAGCCAGGAACAGGCCGCTGGCGCCCTGCCTGGACATCGCGATCGAACGCGCCGCGTGCAGCGCGGCGACGAAGGCCTCGGGGGTCGAGATATCGGGGTGGGGCGCCCCGGCCCGGACCGCGACGCCGACGAAGGAGCGGGCGAGATCGATCTGGCTGCCGGGGACGACGAGGCCTTCCTGCGCCAGCGCCCGGATGGCGTCCGCGGTCAGCAGGACCGCGTCGGCCGGCTCGTTGCCGCGCAGGCGGGGCATCAGGACGGCGGTGGGGAGGAACTCTGCGTCGATGCGGAGGGCGAGCGAGGACTCGATCGACGGGGTCAGGGCGCGGACGACGCCGGCCAAGGCGAGGGTGGATAAAAGGCGCAGCGCGGCGCCGCCGCCGGCCACGCGTCAGGCGCCGGTCGCGAGCATCAGGGCGCGGTCCTGCTCGGGCAGGCCTTCCATCCAGCTTGTTTCGTCGCCGGGTTCGGGCAGGATGTGGCCGTATTCGATCATGTCGCGCGCGGGGACGTCGACGAGGTAGACCCAGGCGCGGTTCAGGGGGACGCCGGTGGTTTCGGCCACCACGTCGCGCAGGGCCTGCAGCAGCGCCTTGCGGTCGACCGCGCTGCGGCCGGTCCGCACCTGGCCGAGCAGGAAGACCTGGTCGCCCTGGAGCGGCTTGCCGCCGACGAAGTAGCTGCCTTCGGGGACCTCGTGGATGATGACCTGGGCGAAGAAGGTCGCGGCGCGCATGAGCTGGTTGTGGACGCGGGTGATCTCGGCCGCGAGGCGTGCCTTCTGCGCCGGGGTCAGGCGATTGGCGGTGGTGGTCAGGGTGTAGGTCGGCACGGGGCGGTCTCCTCGCGGCCGGCCGCCAGGGCCTTGCGGTCCTGGCGGCCGCGTTTTCAGCGGTAGTAGCGCTTGGCCCGGCGTTCGGCCTCTTTGGCCGCTTCTTCGGGCGTGCTGGATCCGGTGGCGGCCGAGGCGACCATGTCGACGACCACGTAGTCGGCCACGACGGCGCCCGAGGCCTCGGTGATCGCGCCGGGGTAGGCGAGCCAGCGGCTGTCGGCCATCGTGTCCTTGTAGACGGCGACCTTGGGGTCGTTGGTCCAGACGGCGCTGGCCTCGTAGGCCTTCAGCGGCTGGCCCCAGTAGCCGAAGCTGTCGGTCAGCCAGCGGTCGTACTGGGGGGCTTCCATCATGAAGGCCAGGTAGGCCTTCGAGGCGTTGGGGAACTTCGTGTGCCTGAACACCATCGCGTTGATGGCGTTGGCGGATTCAGCGCTTTTGCCGGACGGGCCGATGGGCATGCGGGCGTGGTTCATGTCGGCGGCGATCTTCTGCATCTCCGGCTCCTTGCTGTTGCGGGCGGAGAAGTACAGCGACACGCCGTTCTGCGTGGCGGCGATCTCGCCGGCCAGCATCGCCTTGTTGTTGCTGGGGTCGAGCCAGGAGTTGGTGCCGGGGATGAAGGTGGGATACAGCGCGCGGGCGAACTTCAGCGCCTCGATCGTCTCCTTGCTGTTGACGGTAACGCGGCCGGCCTCGTCGATCAGCGAGCCGCCGAAGGCCCACATCAGCCAGTAGCAGAAGGCGTTGGCGTCGCCGACGGCGTGTCCCAGCGCAAAGCCGGCGGGGTGGCCGGATTTCTGCAGCTTGCGGCACATGTCCAGCAGCTGGTCGGTGGTCTTCGGGAAGGCGTCGTAGCCGATCTCCTTCAGCCAGCTCATGCGGTAGACGGCCGGGCCGCCGCTGGCGCCCATGGGGATGGCGATCCACTGGTCGGTCTTGTATTTCTTGCCGTACAGCTCGGCCAGCGGGTACCAGCCGCCGTATTTCTTGCCGAGGTATTCGGCGATGTCGGTGAGGTCCAGCAGCTTGCTGGAATACAGATGCGGGTCATCGGTGAAGCCGATCACGACGTCTGGCCCGGCGCCGGTGTTTGCGGTGACCGCCGTCTGCGGGCGGAGATCCTCCCAGCCGGTGAAGTCGATGCGGATCTGGATGCCGTGCAGGTCGGCGAACCTTTTTGTGTTCTCGCGGAAGATCACCTCGTCCGGATCGACGAACTTGGCGGGGCGGAGGACGCGCAGCGTGGCGCCCTTCTCGATGGGCAGGTCCGGCATCGGGACGTTGGCCGTGGGGATCGCGGCGCGGGCGGCGCCGTTGCCCAGCAGGCCCGCGGCCGTCGCGGCGCCCACGCCCAAGCCGAGTTGGCGGCGGTTCAGATCAAGCATCCGTTGTCTCTCCCTTTTTTATGGTTATGCAACGAGCCGGGCGCCGGTGTCGCGGTCGAACAGGTGCACCAGGGCCGGGTCGGTGGTGACTTCGATGGGTTCGCCCGGCCGGGCGCCGATGCGTTCGCGGAAGGCGCCCATCACGCCCAGCGTGCCCAGCCTGCCGTGCACCTGGGTTTCGGAGCCGGTCGGCTCCACCACCTGGACCATCAGCTCGACCCCGGCGCCGGGGGGCGAAAGCTGGAGGTGCTCGGGGCGGACGCCGTAGACGGCGGGTCGGCCGTTCTGGTTGGCGGCGGCATCGGGCAGCGGCCAGAGGGAGCCGCCTTCGGCGCGGAAGCCTGCGGCCTCGATGACGCCTGGCAGGAAGTTCATGGCGGGGCTGCCGATGAATCCGGCGACGAACTGGTTGGCGGGGTGGTCATACAGATCGAGCGGGCTGCCGATCTGCTCGACGCGGCCGCCGTTCATGACGACGATCTTGTCGGCCATGGTCATGGCCTCGATCTGGTCGTGGGTGACGTAGATGGTGGTGGTGCGGAGGCGCTGGTGCAGGTCTTTCAGCTCGGCGCGGGTCTGGACGCGCAGCTTCGCGTCGAGGTTGGACAGGGGCTCGTCGAACAGGAAGACCTGGGGATCGCGCACGATGGCGCGGCCCATGGCGACGCGCTGGCGCTGGCCGCCGCTGAGCTGGCGCGGGTAGCGGTCCAGCAGGCCGTCGAGGCCCAGGATGCCGGCGGCGCGGTTCACGCGCTCATCCAGGGCGGCCTGGGGCGCGCGGGCCAGCTTGAGGCTGAAGGCCATGTTGTCGCGGACGGTCATGTGCGGATAGAGCGCGTAGTTCTGGAACACCATGGCGATGTCGCGCTGCTTGGGCGGCAGTTTGTTGACGACGCGGCCGCCGATGGAGACGGTGCCGCCGTCGATTTCCTCGAGGCCTGCGAGCATGCGGAGAAGCGTGCTTTTGCCGCAGCCGGAGGGTCCGACGAGGACGGTGAACTCACCGTCGGCGATCTCGACGCTGACGCCGTGGAGGATCTGGGTGGAGCCGAAGGACTTGCGGACGTCGCGGATAGACACGGTGGCCATGAAGGGGAGGTTCCTGCCCGGAGACGGCCCTGCTCCGGCCTTACGGGGACCATACCGGGGGAGCGCTGCCGTGGCTACGGGCGTTTCGCGTGCGGTGCGGCCATGGCTCGATGCTGCCAAAGGCGCGGCTGGACGCGAGGCGGGGGCTTTGCATCGAGCGATCAGGGCCCCTGCCCCGTCCATTTCGCGCCGGGCGGGGCAGGCTCGCCTGGATGTGATGCGGATTTGGTAAAACGTACATGCCCTGCGAACGCTTTTTACCGCATCATTAACTGACAAGACTATATTGGTCGCTCGTATCCCCGTGGATTAGGGTCCGGCGACATGGAAGAAGTGGCAATGATCTCCTCGACAGCCGACCATCAACCCACGGTGTGCATTCTGGCAAACGATACAGCTTGTTCCATACTTGTCGTCGATGACGACACGATGGTGCGGGAGGCGACGGCCTGGATGCTCGAGGGGGCCGGTTTCCTGGTGCACGAGGCGTCGGACGGCGTGGCGGCGCTGGAGCATCTGGTAAAATCCGGGCCGCCCGACCTGGTGATCACCGACATCAACATGCCGCGGATGGATGGGCTGACGCTGACCGAACATGTCCGCCAGCGCTGGCCTTCGATGCCGGTGCTGATCGTCACCGGCCGGCCGCAGCCGCCGGGCACGCGGCCCTACATGTTGAAGCCGTTCGGTTGGGACGAGCTGATCGGCGCCGTGTCGCGGCTGCTGCATATCGACGAGCCGGATTTTCGCCGGCCGGATTGATGTCTTGCGTTCGCCGATGCGCGTTTGATTCTGCCGGGAGCGGGGCCACATGACTGGGACTCAGCGAACGGAGACGAACATGGCGATCGAAGGTGCGACCGAGAGTGGGACCGAGATTGCGACCTTGGGCGGCGGCTGCTTCTGGTGTCTGGAGCCGGTGTTCACGGCGCTGCGCGGCGTGCGGTCGTCCACGTCCGGCTATGCCGGCGGCCACGTGCCGCACCCCACGTATGAGATGGTGTGCGGCAAGCGCACCGGCCATGCGGAGGTCGTGCAGCTTGATTTCGACCCGGCGGAAATCTCGTTTGCCGACATCCTGCGGGTGTTCTTCACCCTGCATGACCCGTCGACGCCGAACCAGCAGGGTGCGGATGTGGGGCCGCAATACCGGAGCATCATCCTGACCCACTCGGACGAGCAAGACCGGATGGCGCGCGCGGTCATGGCGGAGATCGACGCCAGCGGGGCCTGGGGACGGCCGATCGTCACCGAGATCGAACCGCTGCGGGAGTTCTGGCGGGCGGAAGAGGAGCACCAGGATTATTTCGCGCGGAACCCTTGGTCGGGGTACTGCCGGGCCGTCATCACGCCGAAGGTGACGAAGCTGCGGAAGCTGTTCAGCGAGCGGCTGAAGGCCACGCAAGCCGCCTGAGATGCGCGCAGCCCTGACCGCGGCGTATCGGGCGCTGGGCGCGGCCGGCCTGATCGCGGGCAGCGCCGGCAACGTGAGCGTGCGCGATGGGGCCGGGATGCTGATCTCGCCCACGGGGACGTCGCCCGAGCGGATCGACGAGGCCGGGATCGTGGGCATGGCGCTGGATCGGGCGGCGCCGCGGGCGAGCAGCGAGTGGGCGCTGCATGGCAGGCTTTACGCCGCGCGGCCGGAGTTCCAGGCGATCGTGCACACCCATGCGGATGCGTGCACGGCGCTGGCGTGCCTGGGCGAAGGACTGCCGGCGTTCCACTACGAGGTTCTGGTGTTCGGCGGCGGGGACGTGCGGTGCGCGCCCTACACGACGTTCGGGACGCCGGCGCTGGCGGCGGTGACGGTGGCGGCGATGGAGGGGCGATGGGCTTGCCTGCTGGGCAATCACGGGATGATCGCGGCGGGGGCCACGCTGGAGAAGGCGATGGGCAACGCCGTTCATCTGGAGCGGCTGTGCCGGCAGTATCTGCTGGCGCGGGCGGCGGGGCGGCCGCGGCTGTTGACGGGGGTGGAAGTGGCGGAGGCGCTGGTGCGGTTCCGGACTTATCATGCCGGTGCTTCCGGAGGGTGAGCTGTCGCGTTGCGTCGTCGCTTTCATCCAGGGGACCACGACCGTCATCGCGCGCCGCCCTTCCGGCGTGGCGATCCAGGGGCCGAGAGCGATGCATCGGGTCGTTGGATCGCTTCGCCAAGCGGCTCGCGATGACGGCGATGGGGCGGCTCGCGATGACGGTGGCGGGGCGGCTCGCGATGACGGCGATGGGGAAGAGCCACGGTCCCTGAGTCGTGGCCTTTAGATGGCGGATGACGCTGCGCTTATCCGCCCTACGCGGGGCATGTTCTGTTGCCGCTCGATGAGGGCAAGCGAGTCGTTTCAGGTGCCCAGGGCCAGGGGCGCGCGCAGCTTGCGGAGTAGGGCGATCACGGATTGGGCGGTGATGCGGCCGGTTTTCGGGTTGTCGCTGGGGATGTTCTCGATCTGCAGCTCCATGCGGGCGGAGTCGCTGTCCAGCTCGATGCGGTGGATGTTGCGGGTGACGCCTGGGTCGGCCCAGATGTCGATGGTGGTGCGGTCGGGGCCGATGCCGGCCATGGACAGGGCGGCTGCGACGTTGACGTTGGCGGGGAAGCCGATGGCGGCGTCGCGGGCCGAGCCGGAGAAGACCAGCAGCGGGGCGGTGAGGCCCGACACCACGATGCCGTTGCGGACCAAATGGGGCGCGCCTTCCAGGCCGCCGGGGGGCTTGCGGGTGATCATGCGGACGCTGTGGATCACGCCCTCGGCGGCGGCGATCACGGCGTCCAGACCCAGCAGCGCGCCGGTGGGCACGAGGATGCGGCCGCCATGGGCGCGGGCCAGGGCCTCCAGCTCTGGATGCCGCAGCAATGCGCCGCAGCTGAGGACCACCAGGGTGCGGCCGGCGCGGAGGGCGGCGGCGGCGATCTCGGGCAGGGCGGCGGCGGGGGCGCATTCAACGATGATGTCGGCCAGGGGGGGCAATGCCCGGACGGCGACGACCGCGACGCCCGGGGCGGGGGGCAGCGTGCTCGCGGGGTTGCGGACGCCGATGGCGGTCAGGGTCATGCCGGGGATGCCGGCCAGAAGCGCTGCGCCGATGGTGCGGCCGATGGCGCCATAGCCGGCGATGGCGACGCGGAGGTCTGGTTCGGACATCGCCCAGCCTAGCCACGGGTGCGGTTGACCGGCAACTAAGGAAATTATACCTATGACCGCATGAGATCGCATGCTCGTCCTTGATGTGTTCAGCGGGATCGGCGGGGCCAGCCTCGGGCTGCACTGGGCGGGGATGCGCACGGTCGCGTTCTGCGAGCAGGACGGTTTCGCCGCCGGGGTGCTGCGGCGGCGGTGGCCCGGCGTGCCGGTGTACCCGGATATCCGGCGGCTTACCGCCGAACGGCTGCGGGCGGACGGGGTGCCGCGGGCCGGGCTGCTGGTTGGCGGGTTCCCTTGCCAGGACATCAGCCTTGCGGGGCGCGGGGGCGGGATCGACGGCGCGCGCTCGGGGCTGTGGGCCGACATGGTCCGCCTGGTCGCCGAGTGCGGACCGCGCTGGGTGGTGGCTGAGAACGTTCCTGGGCTGCGAGGCCGGGGCGCGGACCGGGTGTGCGGTGCGCTGGAGGCTGTTGGCTACACCGTGTGGCCGGTCGTGGTGGGTGCTGTCCATGCCGGCGCGCCGCATCGGCGGCAGCGGGTTTGGCTGGTGGCCCGGCGCGCTGCTGCCGACGCCGCGGGCGCGGGACTGGAAGTGGGGGAGTGCGGCGCAGCGGGGGCGTCGACGGGCCTGCCCGCTGAGCGACGCGGTGGGTGGGCGGCTGAGCCCGGAGTACGTCGAGTGGATGATGGGGTTCCCGGCCGGGTGGAGCGGTTGAAGGCGCTGGGGAACGCGATCGTGCCGGCGAACGCGGCGATGATCGGGCGCGCGATCATGGCGGCGGAGCGCTGCGGGATCGGTTGAGAGACACGGGAGGACGCGTCTGGCCGCGGAACGCTTCGTTGCCAAAGTAAGGCGTCTGCATTGCTCTGGCATGACCAGGAGGCGGTTCGTGGTCGTGGACGAGACCTGCAAGATTACCGCCAGGGGTCAGACGACGGCGCCGAAGGCGATCCGCAAGGCGCTGGGCGTGGACACCGGGGGCCGGATCGCGTTCCGTCGCCGGCCGGGGGATCGCCGGGCGGAGCGGCGTGCCGGGGTGGGGTTTTTTTGACGGGGTTGCCCATCGTGCCGGGCGTGGAAGTCTTCTACAACGCCGGGACCGTCACGCGGAAAGGCGGCGTCATGCGGGGGATCGTTTTCGCTGTCGCGCTGTCGACGGCCATCTGGGCGCTGTTTTTCGCGATGTGGCGTTGGGGGTGAGCCTCGGCGCGGATCCGGGACTGGGGAGCGTAGCGGCGTTTGCCGGGCTGGGTTCTGCTGGTGGCGGATGACGCTGCGCTTATCCGCCGTTCGGTGCGACGGTGCAGTCCGGGTGTGGGCGGGCAGGCGCGGAGCGTGGGCCGCGGGGTCGTATCAAGTTGCTGCGGTTAGCGTCTACGGTATACGCTATTGCCTTCATGGCAGGCAGTTCCGCGGCGGTGCGGTCGTTTTGGCGCTGGCATGCGCCTTGCCTCGGCTGCGGGGGCGCGATGAACTGCTGTCAGCGAAGGCGCCGTCACGTTCGCTGCTTCAATCTTCATGCGATCTGCCAGGACACCTGACATGACCCTCACCCGACGCGACCTTCTTGGCGCCGCCGCACTCGGCGGCCTTCCGCTGCCGGCCCTTGCCCAGGAGGCGCCTGTCCGCGGCGGCACGCTGACGGTCGTGATGTATCCGGAGCCGCCGTATCTGTTGTCGGCCGTGGACCCTACGCTGCAGATGGCGGTGGTCACCACCAAGATGACGGAGGGCCTGCTGTGGTACGACCTGGACATGAAGGCGCATCCGCTGCTGGCGGAGAACTGGGAGGTGGCGGCGGACGGGCTCAGCTACACCTTCCACCTGCGGCACGGGGTGAAGTGGCATGACGGGCATGACTTCACGTCGGCCGACGTGGCCTATTCCCTGAGCGTGTGGAAGGCGCGGCATGCGCGCGGGCGACAAAGCTTCCAGAAGGTCACCGAGGTCGAGACCCCCGACGCGCACACAGTCGTCATCCGCCTGTCTGCGCCGTCGCCGCAGCTTGCGACGGTGTGGAGCAGCTACGAATCGCCGATCATCCCGAAGCACGTGTTCGACGGCACGGACCTGCTGACCAACAAGGCGGCGAGTGCGCCGATCGGCACCGGGCCGTTCCGCTTCAAGGAGTGGGTGCGCGGCGACCACATGATCCTGGAGCGGAACCCGGATTACTGGGATGGGGGGAAGCCGTATCTGGACCGGGTCGTGTTCCGCTTCATCGCCGATGCCGGGTCCCGGACGGCGGCGCTGGAATCGGGCGAGGCGCAGATCGGCTGCCTGACGCCGGCGCCGCTTTCGGACATGGCGCGGCTGACGGCGGGCAAGGACCTTGTCGCGACCACGGACGGGTATGACTACATGGCGCCGGTGCTGCTGCTGCAGATCAACACGCGCAAGGCGCCGCTGTCGGACCGGGCGGTGCGGCAGGCGATCGCCCACGCGATCAACCGGGACGTGCTGACGAAGACGGTGTGGTTCGGGTTCGGCAAGCCTGCGACAAGCCCGATCGCGAGCGTGGTGAAGGCCTGGTACACGACGGATGGCGTGCCGGCGTATCCGTACGACCCGAAGAAGGCGGAGGCGCTGCTGGATGCGGCGGGGCTGCCGCGCGGGGCGGACGGCAAGCGGTTCAAGATGCAGACCGACGCTTTTCCGGGCGGGGCGGAGTTCACGCGGACGGCGGAGTTCATCAAGCAGCAGCTCGGCCGGGTGGGGATCGACGTCGAGATCCGCACGAGCGACCTGCCGAGCTACGTGCGGCGCATCTACGGCGAGTATGACTTCGAAACGTCCAGCATGTACAACGGGTCATTCCCGGACCCCAGCGCCGGCATCCAGCGCATGTACTGGTCCAAGGCGGCGCAGAAGGGCGTGCCGTTCGTCAACCCGACCGGTTATTCCGACCCGGCGGTCGATCATGACTTCGAGGATGCGCAGACGCAGAACGACCCGAAGAAGCGTTGGGACGACTATGCCAGCATGCAGCGGCGGGTGATGACGGACGTTTCGGTCGTGCCGCTGATGGAGATGCGGTTCGTGACGGTCGCCAACCGGCGGGTGCGGAACCACACCATCTCGGCGGACGGGCTGATCGGCAGCAATTTCTCGACCGTGTGGCTGGCCGGCTGATGCAGCAACGGCCGTTCCCCCGGCTGCGGTATGCGGGGCGCCGGCTGCTGAAGTCCATCCCGATCCTGCTGGCGATCGCGGTGTGCAACTTCGTGCTGCTGAAGCTGGCGCCGGGCGACGCCGCGGACGTGCTGGCGGGCGAGGCCGGGTCGGCCACGCCCGAATACCTGGCGGCGCTGAAAAGCCAGTTCGGGCTGGACCAGCCGGACTGGATGCAGCTGCTGCACTACGTGTGGCGGCTGCTTCGGCTCGACCTTGGTTTCTCGTTCCGCAACAACGAGAGCGTGCTGGGCCTGATCCTGTCGCGGATGCCGGCGACGCTGCTGCTGATGACCGGCGCGCTGGGGCTGGCGTTCATCGCGGGCGCGGCGCTGGGGGTGCTGGCGTCGCGCCGGGTCAACAGCTGGGTGGACACGCTGATCTCGGTCGTGGCGCTGCTGTTCTACGCGACGCCGATCTTCCTGATCGGGCTGGGCCTGATCATCGTGTTCGCGGTGCGTCTGGGCGTGCTGCCGACGGGCGGGTTGACCACGGTCGGCGCCGGCTATGCCGGGTGGCGCGGGGCATGGGACGTGGCGGTGCACCTGGTGATGCCGCTGGTGACCTTGGCCTTGTTCTTCCTGGCGCTGTATGCGCGGTTGATGCGCGCCTCCATGTTGGAGGTGTTCAACCAGGACTATGTCACGACGGCGCGGGCCAAGGGCCTGCCGGAGGGGCTGATCACGGTCAAGCACGTGGTCCGCAACGCGATGCTGCCGATGGTGACGATGCTGGGCCTGCAGGTCGGCACGCTGCTCGGCGGCTCCGTGCTGGTGGAGACGGTGTTCGCCTGGCCCGGCATCGGCCGCCTGGCGTTCGAGGCGGTGCTGAGCCGCGACCTGAACCTGCTGCTGGGCATCCTGCTGATCTGCTCGGTGATCGTCATCGTCGCCAACATCCTGGTGGACCTCGCCTACGCCTGGCTCGACCCGCGGATCGAGCTCGCGTGATGCGCGCGTTCGGGCTGTTCTGCCGCCGGTATGGCCGCAACCGCGCCGCGGTCGGCGGCCTGCTGGTGCTGGGGCTGATCCTGGCGATGGCGGGGCTTGCGGGCGTGCTGTTCCCGGACGACCCGTGGGAGATGGTGGCGCAGCCGCTGCTGTGGCCGGGGCAGGACGCGGAGTACAGGCTGGGCACCGACCTGCTGGGGCGCGACCTGATGAGCGGGCTGTTCCATGGGGCGCGGGTGTCGTTGCTGTTCGGGTTCTCGGCCACGTTGGCGGCGCTTGTGGTGGGTGTGACGGTGGGATCGCTGGCCGGCTATTACCGCGGGTGGGTCGACGACGTGCTGATGCGCGTGACCGAGCTGTTCCAGACGGTGCCGCCGTTCATCCTGGCCATCGTGCTGGTCGCGATCCTGACGCCGTCCAGCCGGACCATCGTGTTCGCCATCGCCATCGTGTCCTGGCCCGGCGTCGCCCGCCTGGTGCGGGCCGAGTTCATGGCGCTGCGGGGACGGGAGTTCGTGCAGGCGGGCATCGTGCTGGGCATGGGGGATGGGCGGATCATCCTGACGCAGATGCTGCCGAACGCCATGGGGCCGATCATCGTGAGCGCGTCGCTGATGGTGGCGACCGCGATCCTGCTGGAGGCGAGCCTTGCGTTCCTGGGGTTGGGCGACCCGAACCTGATGAGCTGGGGCACCATCATCGGGGCCGGGCGGGATGCGCTTCGCACGGCCTGGTATATCGCGGCGCTGCCGGGTGCGGCCATCCTGCTGACGGTGGTCAGCTTCAACCTGATCGGCGAGGGGCTGAACGACGCGTTGAACCCCCGATTGAGGAACCGCTGACGTGGCGCTGCTGGAGATCGCGGACCTGCAGACGCATTTCTTCACCGGCGGCAAGGCGCTGAAGGCCGTCGACGGGGTGAGCCTGTCGATCGAGGCGGGCGAGGTGCTTGCTGTGGTGGGCGAGAGCGGGTGCGGCAAGTCGGTGACGGCGTTCTCGATTTTGGGGCTGGTGCCGAACCCGCCCGGCCGCATCGTCGGCGGCAGCATCCGCTTCGAGGGCCGCGAGCTGGTCGGGCTGGGGCCGCGCGACATGCGGGCGCTGCGGGGCAGCCGGATCGGCATGATCTTCCAGGAGCCGATGACCTCGTTGAACCCGGCGCTGACGGTGGGCGAGCAGATCGGGGAGGTGCTGGTGCAGCACCGCGGGATGACCCGGCGCCAGGGCATGACGCGTGCGGCGGAGCTGCTGGAGCTGGTGCGCGTGCCGGACCCGCAGCGCCGGGTGGCGGACTACCCGCACCGGCTTTCCGGCGGCATGCGGCAGCGGGTGATGATCGCGATGGCGATCGCCTGCGAGCCGCGGCTGCTGATCGCCGACGAGCCGACGACGGCGCTGGACGTGACGGTGCAGGCGCAGGTGCTGGAGCTGCTGCTGTCGATCCGGGAGCGGTTCGGGATGGCGATCCTGCTGATCACGCACGACCTGGGCGTGGTGGCGGAGACGGCGGACCGGGTGGCGGTGATGTATGCGGGGCGCAAGATCGAGGAAGGGGCCACCGCGTCGCTGTTCGCAGCGCCGCAGCACCCGTACACGCGCGGGCTGCTGGCGGCCAGCCCGGAGATCGAGCCTGGCGACACCTTGACCGGGCGCAGCCGGGCGCGGCTGACCGAGATCCCTGGCATGGTGCCGGCGCTGGACGCGATGCCGGCGGGCTGCCGCTTCGCGCCCCGCTGCACCGAGGCCATGCCGCGCTGCCACGCGGCGGCGCCGGCGCTGCTGCCGCACGCGGCCGGGCTGGTGGCCTGCCATGCCAGGCAGTCCGTGCCGGCGCTGGCGGAGGCGGGAGCATGACGCATCTGCTGCGGGTCGATGACCTGACCAAGCATTTCCACACGCCAGCGGGCGCCGTGCATGCGCTGGACGGCGTCACGCTGGAGGTGGCGGCGGGCGAGACGCTGGGGCTGGTCGGCGAATCCGGCTGCGGCAAGAGCACGCTCGGCAAGACGCTGGTGCGGCTGTATGAGCCCGATGCCGGGCATGTGGAGCTGCTGGGCATCGACATCTCCCACCTGGGGGCGGCGCGGCTGCGGCCGCTGCGGCGGGAGATGCAGATGATCTTCCAGGATCCTTTCGCGTCGTTGAACCCGCGCTCCACCGTGGCGCGCATCCTGGAGGAGCCGATGCTGGTGCACCGCACCGGCAACAGGGGCGAGCGGCGCGCCCGGGTCGCTGGGCTGTTGCAGCGGGTGGGGCTGCGGCCCGAGCACGGGACGCGGCTGCCGCACGAGTTCTCGGGCGGGCAGCGGCAGCGGATCGGGATCGCGCGGGCGCTGGCGCTGTCGCCGAAGCTGGTCATCTGCGACGAGCCCGTCTCGGCGCTGGACGTTTCGGTGCGCGCGCAGGTGCTGAACCTGCTGGCCGAGCTGCGGGACGAGATGGGCCTGGCCTACCTGTTCATCTCGCACGACCTGTCGGTCGTCCGGCATGTGGCGGACCGGATCGCGGTCATGTACCTGGGGCAGATCGTGGAAACGGGACCGGCCGCCGCCGTGTGGTCGGAACCGCTGCACCCCTATACGCAGGCGCTGCTGTCTGCCGTGCCCAGCACGCGGGGCACGCACCGGCGGACGCGGCTGCCGCTGGCCGGCGACCTGCCCTCGCCGCTCGACCCGCCGTCCGGCTGCCGGTTCCGCACGCGGTGCCCGCAGGCCACGGCGGTGTGCGCGGCCGAGGCGCCGCCCATGCGGCGCTTCGCGCCCGGCCATCTTGCGGCCTGCCACCACGTGGGCGGGCCGGCCTTCAATCCTGCTGCAGAGGTGAACCGACATGCCTGACCTGTTCTCGGAATTCCGCCTGAAGGACGTCACGCTGCGCAACCGCATCGCCGTCTCGCCGATGACGATGTATTCGTGCGACGGGCAGGACGGCATCCTGACCGACTGGCACCTGATGCATCTGGGCGCCCGGGCCGCGGGCGGCGCCGGCCTGGTGGTGATGGAGCAGCTGGCCGTGTCGCCGGAGGGGCGGATGACCCCCACCTGCGCCGGGATCTGGTCCGACGATCAGATCCCGATGCTGAAGCGCGTGGCGGACTTCATCAAGTCGATGGGCGCGGTGCCGGGGGTGCAGCTGGGCCATACCGGGCGCAAGGGCGGCATGACGACGCCGTGGGAGGGCTATGTGCAGTTGCCCGACGATCACCCGGAGGCCTGGGAGGCGGTGGGGCCCACGGACACGCCCTATGGCGGCAAGCGGTTCCCGCGGGGGGCCAAATACGCGACGAAGGAGGATATCGCCCGGCTGGTGGGCGATTTCGCGCGCGGGGCGCAGCGGGCGCTGGATGCCGGGTTCGAGTGGGTGGAGATGCACTATGCGCACGGGTTCCTGGGCGCGAGCTTCTTGTCCCCGGTCGCCAACACGCGGGACGACGAGTATGGCGGCAGCCTGGAGAACCGGGCGCGTTTCCTGGTCGAGTCGTTCGACGCGGTGCGGGCCGTGTGGCCGGAGCGGCTGCCGCTGACGATGCGGGTGGGCGCGGTGGATTTCGGGATGGAGAGCCATACGGTCGAGGACACGATCTGGCTGGTCAGGACCATGGCGGAGCACGGGCTGGACCTTGTGGACATCAGCATGGGCATGAACACGGATGCGGGCAGCGAGGTGCCATGGACCGACCGCGGCTTCATGGTGCCGACGGCGACGCGCATCCGCCGCGAGACGGCCACGCCGACGGCGGTCAGCTGGAACGTCGGCGACCCGTCGTTCGCCGACCGCCTGATCCGCGACGAGCAGGTGGACCTGCTGATGGTGGGCCGGCCGATGATCGCCAACCCGCATTGGCCGCTGTATGCGGCGCTGGCGCTGGGGCAGAACGCGCCTTACGACGTGCTGCCGAAGCAGTATAACCACGCCCTGCTGCGCAGCCGGGACGCGATCAACTGCAGCGGCTTCGGCCCGGTGCAGGCATCGGCCCAGGAGACGCGGTAACCGGATCCAGGGGCGGCTGGGAACCCGGGGCCGGGAGCAGTGCATGGGGCGCCTGGATCGCTTCGCCAAGCGGCTCGCGATGACGGCGTTGTCCAGGTAATTGATATTGCTGGCTGATCACTTTCATACCCTGGGTCCGCGGAGGGCCGGCGCCGAACTCGCGATTGACGATGTTGGGAACGGGTCGTGGCCCGGGATCAGTCCCCCGTGGGGACAGGTTGGATCGGGGCGGCCGCTGCGGGCCGGGCCGCGACAGGCGGCACGGGGTCTATCCTGGCGACCATCGCGAGCCCGGCGATCAGCGTCATCGCCGCGACAGCGGCGATGAGCCACGGGCCGACGGGGCGCACGTCCCCCTCGGCGGCGGGATCACCACCCTGCCCCGGCAGCAAGGCGACCAGCCGGGTCGCTCTGGCGGTCGCGTCGGTCATGGACCACAGGCTTGCCGGCATGGCCGTGATCAACGCCGCCAGGCCGTCCGCCGCAGCCAGCCGGGGCAGCCTGGCCAATCGCCCGGCTTCCTGCCAGGGGTCGAGCCCCAGCCGCGCCAGCGCCGAGAGCACGCTGAGCGGCATGCCGCTGCCCTCGATGCCGATATCGGCGAACAGGAACCTGTTGAGGTTCGATCGGCCCAGCGCAAAAGCGTCCTGTTCCGCCATCGGGATGATCCTTTCGCCTCAGGCCGCGCGGCCCGCTTCGTCGTGCGGAAAATCGGCGCTGCGGCTGACCGCTTCCCACGCCTCGAAGTCCTGGCGGAGATCCGTCAGCTTGGCCATCGCGCCGTCATAGGCCTGGTTGCCCAGCAGCAGGCGGTGGGGCGGGTTCGGTCCCTCCACGGCGGCGATGATCGCGGCGATGGCGCGTTCGGGATCGCCGGCCTGGTGGCCCGAGACGGCGCGCACGCCATGGCGCCCCTTGCCGGCGGTATCGGCGTAGTCGGCGATCTGGCGCCGGCTTTCATCGGCGGAGCGTCCGGCCCAGTCGGTGCGGAAGCCGCTCGGCTCCACCAGCATGACGCGGATGCCGAGC
>JAYUCA010000064.1:0-6460 GCA_043740535.1 Rhodospirillales bacterium
CACGGCGCTGGAGAACGAAGCGGAGGAGGATGACGCCGAGGAGGGCGCGCCAGCCGCAGCCGCGGCCGCGGCCGCCCCTGCCGCCGGTCCGGACCTCGCGGCCCTGACGGCCCGCCTCACGGCGCTCGTCAAGCAGATGATGGCCGCCAGCGCCTCCAACCCCAACGGCGCGGACGCGATGAAGGCCGCGGCGGTCGCGGCGCAGGCGGCCATGAAATCCGGCGACACGGCCGCCGCGTCGATGCAGATGGACACGCTGGAGTCGCTGCTGGGCGCCCCCCAAGCCGGCGCATCCGGCGCGCCGGCGGCCCCGGGCGCCCCCGCGGGCCCGGGCAGCATGGGCAGCCCGGTGTTCGCCAAGGCGCGCAGCACCTGGGTGGCCACCCGCAAGAAAGTCGAAAGCGAGCTGGGGAAGCTCCATAAGGAGATGATGACCGCCTACGCCGGCCACGGCGTCGCCGCAGACCTCGACAAGATGTTCACGTCGAAGGTGGAGCCGATCATGGGCCAGCTGGATGACAGCCTGGCGCATAAGCTGGACGAGGTGTCGTCCAACAGCGACCCGGCGGCGCACCAGAAACTGGTGCAGGAGGCAAAGCAGATCATTACCGGCTACGAGGCTTTTTTGCAGAGCGAGCCGCTGATCGCCAAGCTGGACAAGAACCCGTTCGTGCCGCTGTCGATCCAGGCGACGCTGACGGCGTCGCTGACCGCGTTGTCGAAGGCCGTCGCGTGACCCGCTGCCGCAGCCCGGGCCTGCCGTTGCAGACCCGGGCGTAATCGTCTGCGGACATGCGCAAGCCATGGCTCATCGGCATCGCGCTTGTCCTGTCGCCACCCGCCTGGGCGCTGGGGTTGTACGAGGCCAGCACGATCGTGACCGGGATGGACCAGCGCAGCCGGCCGGCGGGGCTTGCCCAGACGCTGGGCCAGGTGCTGGCCAAGGTGTCCGGCAACCCGGACCTGGTTGCTGACGCCCGGCTGGCGGCCGTCGATCCGCTGCCCATGCTTCGCAACCTGGCCTATCTCGACCGGATGTCCGACCAGCTGATGCACGACGAACAGGGGTCCCGCGACCGGCCCTTCGACCTTATCGCCCGGTATGACCCGGCCGCCATCGATGCGCTGCTGCACAGCTGGAACCAACCCCCCTGGCCGCTGCCGCGCCCCACCCTGGCCATCGCGATCCGCATCCACCCCCGCATCGGCCCTGAATTCCCGCTGCACGGCGACACCCACCCGGACGAGCGCCACCGCGCCGCCCTGCTGGCCGCCGCCGACCGATTCGGCCTCGCGCTGACCCTGCCGCTGACCCTCGGCGCCGCCAACCCGCCACCCGGCGCCCCGGTGCTATCCGGCGCCCTGAGCTGGAGCGACGCCGACGCCGGGTGGTCCGGCCAGTGGCATCTGACCTGGCACGGCGCCGAACACGCCTGGGGCCTGCCCGGGGTTGGTTTCGACGCCGCCTACCGCGATGCCTTGGCCGGGGCCGCGCGCATCCTGTCGGGCCATCAGAACCCCGCTCGGTAGCTGCCGCTCGATCAGGTAGATCGGGCGCTCCTTCGTCTCGTTGAACACGCGGCCCAGATATTCCCCGATGACGCCCAACGTCATCAACTGCATACCGCCCAGGAACAGGATGAACACCAGCAGGCTCGGGTAGCCCGGGACGGGGTTGCCGAACAGCACGGTGCGCGCCGTGATGAACCCGCCGTACAGGATCGCGGCCAGGGCGACCAGCACGCCGCCATAGGTCGCGAACGACAGCGGCACGATGGTGAAGCTGGTGATCCCCTCAAGCGCCAGGTTCCACAAGTTCCAATAGGACCACTTGCTGGCCCCTGCATGACGCGGCGCGCGGTCATAGGCCACGGCGCAGGTCGGGAAGCCCACCCAGGCGAACAGCCCCTTCATGAAGCGGTGCCGCTCCCGCAACTGCCCCACCGCGTCGACCACGCGCCGGCTCATCAGCCGGAAATCCCCGGCGTTGCGCGGCAGCCGCACCCGGCCCGTGCGCGCCATCACCCGATAGAACAACGCCGCCGTCGTGCGCTTGACGAAGGTCTCGCCCTCGCGCTCCCGCCGTTGCGCATAGACCATGTCGAATCCGGCGCGCCAGGCGGCGATCAGGTCCGGGATCACCTCCGGCGGGTCCTGCAAGTCCGCGTCGATCACGACGACCGCGTCGCCCCCGGCCGCATCGATGCCGGCCGTGGTCGCTGCCTCTTTCCCGAAATTGCGCGACAGGTTCAGGATCGCCACATGCGGATCGACCGCGCGCAGGCGCTGCATCACCGACAGCGTCGCGTCCCCGCTGCCGTCGTTGACATAGATGACCTCCCACGGCGCAAAGGCATCCATGACAGCGCCCAGCCGGCGATGGAACGCCTCCAGCCCCGGCGCCTCATCGAAGCAGGGAACGACGATCGAGATCAGCGGCGGGAGCAAGACGGACATGGGGATGCTTAGAGCATGATCGCTTCAGGGAGACGAAGCGATCAAGAACGCGGAACCTCGTTTCAGGTCCAAGCAACCTGAAACGATACCGTTTGGCCCGTCCGATCCCGGTTGGGAATTTCGCGCACCGCGCCGGCATGGCGCCCGGGCATCGGTTGCGAACGTGCGATGGCTCCGGCCCGCGCTGCGCCTTTCGCCGCGCCACCGCCCGTGGTACAGCGCGCCGGTGCAGCCGGCGCCATACAATCTCGGCCTGGACCTTGTCCGCGCCGCTTCCATCGTTGCGGTCATCTGCAGCCACACGCTGGAATGGTGGCTGCCCCCCGGCGACCAAACGACGATCCTGGCCGCCTATTTGGGCATGGCCGGCGTCGAGGCCTTCTTTTCGCTCAGCGGCTTCCTGATCGGCGGCATCCTTCTTCGCGCCATCGACGGCGGCCTCGGACCCCGCGCCCTGGGCCGGTTCTGGACCCGGCGCTGGATGCGGACGCTGCCCGCCTACTGGGTGCTGATCCTGGGCCTGGGCTGGTATCACGGCGCCCAGGACTGGAGCGGGCTTGACTGGCGCAGCCCGTTCTTCCTGCAGAACTTCGTGCCTCGCAGCCTATGGACCCCATTGACCCCGCACACCTGGTCGCTGGTGCTGGAGGAGTGGTTCTACCTGTTCGTGCCGGTGCTGCTGGCCGTCGGGGTGGCGGTCATCCGCACCGTCCGCTGGGCGCCGCCCATCGTCTGCGCGCTGCTGATCGCCGCCTGCATGGCCGGGCGCGCCGCCGTCGGGCTGGCGCCCGGCCCGGTGTGGGGCGCCGAGCCCAACATCAACCCGATCCTGCGGCTGGATTGCGCCGCGTGGGGCGTGCTCGCGGCCTGGGCGGTTCGCCAAGGCACGCTGCCGCGCAACGCCGCCGCCGCGATGCTGGCCGCGGGCGGCGCCCTGCTGGTGCTGGCCGGCGTCATCTGGGTGCGCCTGTTCCACCCCGAAACGCTGATGCCCTATGGCTTCGCCGTCTGGGGACCAGCCTGGCAACCCGGCCAGCCGGCGGTGCTCGAGCTTGGCGCCGCCATGGTGCTGCTGGGCCTGCATCGGCTGCTGCCGCGGGGCCGGGGCGTGCTGGCGTGGGCCGCGGGCGCGACCGCGCGCCTGTCCTACGCGCTGTATCTCGTGCATGTGCCCGTGATCTACCTGGCCCGCCAGGCCGGGCTGGACGACGCCGCGGGCTGTTGGCCGCGCATCGGCATGCTGTCGCTCATGCTCGGCGCCGCGCTGATCCTTCGCTACGGCGTGGAGTTGCCGGCGCTGGCCCTGCGTGACCGCCTGGCGCCGGACCACCGCAACACCCGGTCCCATGGCAACAACCCCAGCACGCCTGCCGCGAACAGCGCCATGAACGCCGGCGCCCCCGGGGGCTGATAGCGGAACACCGCGCGCGACACCCCGGCCGGCAAGGCGACGGCCTGGAACAACGTGTCTTCGCGGCCCAGGCCCGTGTCGGCGCCGTCGAGCCGGACCCGCCAGCCCGGCATCGACAGTTCCCGCCGCACCAGCGTCGATGGACCGTCGCACTGCGCATCCACCTTCGTCCGCCCACGCGGGGTCAGCACGCATGGGCCGCCGCGCACGCTGAAATACGGCGCCGGGCCAGGCAGCTCGAAGATGGACATGATGGGGTCGGCGTAGACGCGCACCGGGTCGATCGCCGCCGACAGGTATCGAGGCGCGAAATCCGGCTGCGGACCATCCGGCGCTGGCCAGCGCCATATCGCCACCGGGGCGCCGCCCAGGTGACGCAGCGTCCAGCGCAACTCACCGGTCGAGTCGACGGGCCGCGACATCGGTATTCGCAAGCCCTCGTTGTCCGGTGCGCCGTCCAGCTCCGCCTGCCCGTCGGCACAACCCTGCTCGCCGCAGAGTTCGAGCTGGAGCATCCCCGTCGACAGCCCTTTGAATGTCCCGATCGTCAGCGTCATCGCGGCGACGGCCCGCTTCTCGGTCGTCACGGTCCCGGACAGCGATGCTCCAGGGTCGAGCGTGACGGCGGCGGCAAGACCCGGCGTCCGGTCCGGGGGCGGCGGGTTGAACGGATTCGGCCCTGCCGGCGCGAGCACATACTTGACGCCAAGCGCCGCGTAGGCCGGCAGGCGCGCCGCCATGATCTCGGCATTGGTCGGCCGGCCCGGTGCATCGGGCGGGAAATTGCCGATGAACAGCACCGGATCCGCGCCGGGGCGCAGGTGCGCCTGCACGTGATCGGTCCATATGGACGGCACCGGCAGATAATTGTGGTTGACCGACGCGATGCCGAACATCGCGCCGTAGTTGGGCTGGAACGGCCCCAGCGTGGCGAAGCGCTGCAGGCCAATGTTGGCCTGCAGAAAGCGGATTGCCGGCCAGTCCAGCACCGGGCTGCGGTATCCGCTGGCCAAGGGCGCCATGAACAGCGCCGAAAGGTCCGCCACCAGCACCGCCGCCTTCACCCAGGGGCGCGGTTGAGCGAAGGCGATCATCCCGGCCACGAGCGATGCGAACCCCCACGCCAGCGCGACGGCCATGTAGCGCGGGGCCGCGAGCGTTTCCGCCGCAAGCGGCCAGGCGACGCGGGCAGCGGCCGCGGCTGCAAGCGCCAGGCCGAGGCCCGCCAGCCAGACCTGGCGCCGCCGGCCGCCCAGCTCGATGGCGTAGGCAGCCAGGATGCAGCACGGCAGTTGCCACGCGGCCTCGCTGTATCTGAAGATCTGGATCTGGTCCTGAAACGGCACCAGCAGGAACGGCAGTCCAGCCCCTGGCACGCCCAAGATCCGCGCCAGGAACAGCAGCACCCAGCCCAGCAGGACCAGGCGCAGCCAGCGGTTCGGCCCTTGCACGGCCGCGCCCATGACCGCCGCCAGCGCCAGCACCATGCCAAGGTAGCCGCCCGCCCGGCCCCATATGTGCAGCAGCCAGCCGGACGGATCGTGTCCGGTCAGCCCGGCGGGCAAACCGAGCGCATACGGCGTCAGCAGCTGCACCGCGCCGGGCGGCGGGATCGCGAGCGCCGCCATCGAGATCGCCTCTCGCGGGCCGAGGCTTGCATCGGGCAGCAGCTGAAGGAACGGCCACAGCAGCGGGGCCGTCAGCAGCAGGCCGGTGACGCCGCCCGCCACGACCCGGACGGCGAAGCCCAGGCGGACGCCTGGAAGGCCTGCGACTCGGCACAGCGCCCACAGCAACGCGAACAACCCATCCAGATAGGCCGTCTCCGGGAAGCCGGCATAGAGCGAAAGGGCCACTGCCAGCGCGGTGGTGCGCCAGCCGCCGCCCCGGCCCCGCAGCGCCGCCGCCCTTGCGCGCTCGATACCCAGCAGGAACAGCGGCAGGAACGCGACCGGCAGGAACAACGGCGGCCCCATCCAGGCGAAGCAGGCGCATAGCTCGAAGCACACTGCGCCTGTGACGGCGGCCACCGGGCCGAGTCCCAGCCGCAGCAGGAAACGCCACATTGCCAGGCCGCCCGTCCATTGCAGCGAGACCGTCAACAGCACGGTCCCGGCCGGCAGCAGAAGCAGCAGGATGTACGGCAGGAACAGCGCGGATGACTGCATCTCTGCCGCCAACGGCATGCCGATGCCCGAGAACGGATCCCACCACGGCACGTGGCCATCGCGCCATTGCCGGGCGGCAAGGCTGCCGAGCGCCTGGGTGGTCCAGCCCGCTTCCATGTCGAGAAAACCGGGCAGACCCGCTGGCCGGGGTGACGATCCCGGCATGGTCAAGCCGGCAGCGGCCCAAAGCGGGTTCTCCCGCAGGCCGGCAGCCCAGGCCGGCAGCCGGAGCAGGACAGGAAGCAAAATTATCGGGATCAACGCGGCCACGCTGGCAAAGCGCGGCTGCCGGACGGATGTCAAATTCATTCCCTTATCGGCCGCACGGTCCCGCTCAGTCGTTTGGCCTGCTCAGGCGGCAATCCTCGGGATCAGGCTCGGGGTGACCGATGACGCCGGCATTTGGGCTGGAACGTTGCTTGAC